>JAOACY010000022.1 GCA_026417615.1 Clostridia bacterium | reverse complement strand
GTTGCAGCAATTCTGAAGCCAAAATGCCAAGGAGGGCATTTTGAGTATCATGTGACACGACGTCACATTGATGCGTGCGAGGAATTGCAAGACAAGTCGTTAGTGATTTCATCGAAGTTTAAGAAAATGGGTTCTTGCGGCAGAATCAAGTGTTAATCTGCAGCGCTTATTTGAAAAACGCTTGTATTCATGGAGATGATGAAAATCAGAAGGATTTTGTGGATAGTATTGGTTATTTCCCTTGTGGCGTCTTGCTCAGGCATTGTTATACGAATGGGAAATGAGAGTAAAAACAAGTCAGTATTGCTTGTTCTTGATTATAAGGACTTTTTGAGGGCCGCAAACGAAGCTGACATAGATATAAACCAGGTGCTGACGGACGCAAAAAAAGCCGGAGTGAGCGCTGCTGCCGTGAGAGAAACAACCCTTGGGGACTTAAAGCTTATTGGGGAGGTTTATTTCTCATCATTGGGGGATTTTTTGGCAGCACTGCTTAAAGAGCAGTCCGAAAGCGCCCGAAAAGTGAGAAATGTCTTATCCTCGGCCATGCTCAACCCCGCAGGAACTATCGTTATACCCGGAAACGGCAGCTTTGCCATGTCCCTTAAAGAGCGGCTGGCCGAAAGATTCAGCAATAATGATGTAAGAGAATTTATAATCGATAAAACGACATATTACTATGTTAATAGTCCGATCAATGCAATGAAGGATACTGGTCTGGGATTTGACGGCAATGTTCTGGACAGCCTTAAAACCAAGGGCTTTGAAATTGTTTTGAGGCCAAAAAATCCGGCGTTTCATGGAACGGGGCTTTTTGAAGGCTTTGAAGAGACTGTCAGGACATACGGTGTCAAGTACTTGATATTTGACGGGGAGGAAGTGCTTGGATATCCGGATGATTTGAAACAGACTGAAGGAATAATTAAAAGAAACAGTATAATAACCGGTATAATCGAAGCGCCCACACAAATCAGATATGTTGAGCAGAAAGGCCTGGATTATCTCATACCAAGCACCCGGTTTGCCATTAACAGAGCACATATAATGTCTGAAAGAGATTTGCAAGGAATGACAGGAAATGCCGTACTTTTCAGATGGATGAGATCTGTTGTTGACAGAAACATCAGATTTGTATATGTGCAGCCATTAAAAAATCCTGAGTATAGCATTGCAAATAATATAAACGCTGCTATTAGTGCCGCAGGCAGCCTTGAAAGCTTTATTGACATAAAGGGATTCTCAACCGGACAGCCTTTGCAAAGGCTGTCAGACAAAATGCCTGTGAGCTTCCACAGCACAGCAGTTGTCTTAAGCCTTGTGGCAGCACTGCTTCTTTACCTGTCGTACATGCTTGGTGAAAGATACCGGCTTATAATGGCAGCTGCCTTTTTTGCTTTGCTGTCAGGGCCAATCCTGTTGCTTGTGATGCGCTTAAGTCTTCCTCAGCTTCTGGCTCTGTCAGCCGCAACAATATATCCGTCTTTTTCAAGCCTTTTGATTATGAGACTCTTGAAATCCAGCCGTGAAAGGCCTCTTATGCAGCAAATCCCGCTTGCTTTGGCAATCATGCTGGGGATTAATGCAGCAGGTGCTTATACTGTTGTAACTACTCTTGCCGATATCAGATTCACAATGAACACAGAGATTTTCACAGGCGTACTGTTTTCCTTTGCGGTGCCTCTTTTATTGTTTATTGTTAATTACGCTTCTTGCTTTACCAATATCAGAAGCTTTATTGATAGCTTTAAGAAGCTTATGAGCAGCAAGATAACGTATGCCGGAGCATTATTGGCAGTTCTGGGGCTTGCGGCAGTAATCCTTTATCTTGCCCGAAGCGGCAACAGCTCCGGCATACCCGTAACCACCCTGGAGCTGAAGGTTAGGGAATACCTTGAAGGGCTTATGGTGGTGCGTCCAAGATTCAAGGAATTTCTCATAGGCTATCCGGCATTGTTTTCCATGTTTTTTCTTTACCGAAGGAATAAAAGCAGCGTTTTGCTGCTCCCTTTGGGCCTGGGAGTTACAATGGGGTGCGTATCGATTGTAAACAGCTTCTGCCATGTGTTTACACCTGTGGAAGTGTCCATAAACAGAACTGTAAATGGCCTTTTTGCAGGATTGCTTTTTGCGATTCTTGCCACGACAATAATAAAAATTATATCAGATATATACGAAAAACGATTTTTGCGGCAGAAGAGCTGATGCTTTTCGCATAAATGGCAAAATAACCAGATGGCATTTACAAGGGGGAAAACCATGCTTGAGTTTTTTAAACGGCAAACTAAAAAAGGAAAGTTCGACAGGAAGATTCTGAGAAAAAACGACATTTCCCTTTTAACATTGGATGAGCGCTGGCAAAGCCTTTTTGCCAATGCTGAGAAATCCCCCGAAATATTAAGGTCTGAGGAAAAGGTCAAGGAGCTTCTCAAAGAGCAATCCAGGCTTATTGCGGAATCTAAGGAAATAGCAGGACGCAAGAAAATATACATGGACAGGATAATAAAGCTGACCACCGAGGCTTATGACAATGATAATGACAAGGCCAAGGAAGATATGCAAAAGTGCCAGAAGGATATAAAAAGTATAAATGAAAGGCTTGAGTATATTGAAAAGGAGCTTGACAACATACCGGAGCTCATAAAGGAAGCAAACCTGGAGCTTCTTGAAAACACAGTTATTCATGTTTATTTCAATATAAGGTCAAAGCAAAAAAGGGTCGAAGAGCTTGAAAAGCTGATTGAAGAAACCAGGAACAAGCTTAAGGAATACATAGACGAGAAGGAAGCCCTGTCCCAGGACAATACTGACATTTATTCCTATTTCCACGATCTGCTTGGCAAAGAGGAGCTGGAAAAGCTGGACAAGGAATACTTCGGATAAAGAAGGGAAAGAAGAGGTTAAGCATGATGCTAGTCACACCGGAGCAGATGAAAGAGATTGACAGGAGAGCTATAGAGGATATTGGCATTCCAGGCGTTATACTAATGGAAAATGCCGCGCTCTGGGTAGTTGAAGAAATTAACAAGATGCTGGGAGGCTTGAAAGGAAAGAGGATACTGATTGCCGCAGGAAAAGGCAATAACGGCGGAGACGGCTTTGCTGCCGCAAGACACCTTCATAACAGCGGCGCGGACGTAAAAGTCTTCCTTTTGGCGGAAAAGCAGACGATAAAGGGTGACGCGGCAATAAACCTTGCTGTGCTTTTCAATATGGGCATTGAAGTCATAGAGGTTTTAGCTGATGCCCAGCTCAGGCAGCTGAAAAAGCAGTGCATATCAGCAGACCTGATTGTTGACACCATCTTTGGAACCGGCTTTAAAGGTGAAGTCAAGGGAACTATAAAAAAAGCGATAGAAATTATAAATGCTTCAGGAAAGGCAGTGCTGTCAGTTGATATGCCCTCGGGCGCAGACGGGTATAACGGGAAGGTGTGCGGAAGCTGTATAAAGGCTGACATGACGGTTTCCTTCGTTCTGCCCAAGCTGGGACAGGTGGTGCATCCCGCCTGCGAATATGCCGGGAAGCTCAAAGTTGCTGATATTGGAATACCTAAAAAGGTTCTGGAAGGTATGAATATAAAAAATACACTTATTGACCGGGAACAGGTAAGCAGGCTTATGCCGTCGAGATTTAGCGAAAGCAACAAGGGTGACTATGGCAAGATTCTTATAATTAGCGGCTCGACTGGAATGACCGGAGCGGGATGTCTGGCTGCAAGCGCAGCCTTGCGTACGGGGGCGGGCTTGGTATATCTTGGGGTTCCGTCAAAGTTATCTTCAATTTATGATGCTGCGCTTCTTGAATCTGTGACTGTGCCTCTTGAGGATGAGGGAAAGGGATGCCTCTCGAAGGACAGCATCAGGAAGATCCTTGATATGCTGGGAAGAGTTAATGTAGCCGCCTTAGGTCCGGGCTTGTCGGTAAGCGACGATATTGAGGGTATTGTTGCGGCGGTGATTGAAAACAGCGAAATTCCCCTGATACTTGACGCGGACGCATTGAACGCAGTTTCCAGAGATATATCCATGCTGGGCAGGCTGAAATCGGAGGCAGTAATAACGCCTCATCCTGGTGAGATGTCCAGGCTTATGGGAATAAGCACTCAAGAAGTCCAGAATAATAGAATAGATGCAGCCTTGGAATTTGCCATGAAATGGAATGTCAATGTGGTTCTCAAGGGCTCAAGGACAGTGGTTGCTTTGCCTGACGGAAGCTTCCACATCAATCCTACGGGGAACCCTGGAATGGCTACGGCAGGCACGGGGGATGTCCTTGCTGGCATCATATCGAGCCTTGCGGGACAGGGACTGAAACCTTCAGATGCTGCAATTGCAGGGGTGTATATACATGGAATGGCAGGTGACGTTGCTGCTGCAAAAAAGGGTGAGCACGGCATGATAGCAAGTGACGTGGTCAATGAAATTCCAGCGATTGTGAAAAAGCTGGTGAAGGATAAATAATATATGTGCAGGCATTATAACAAAAGAAAAAAGAAACCGGGGGATAATGATGGAGTATTTGCTAAACAGGGCATGGGCGGAGATAAACCTTGACAATATTGCTCACAATGTGAGGGAGCTGAAAAAAATAACAAGCAGGAACGCTGAGCTTCTTGGCGTAGTTAAAGCAGACGCCTATGGGCATGGTGTGATGGAGGTATCAAGAACGCTGCTGAATAACGGTGTGTCCAGACTTGCTGTTTCCATGCTGGATGAAGCTGTTCAGCTCAGGAAAAACGGCATAGAGGTCCCCATCCTTATTCTTGGCTATACCGATCCAAGGAGAGCGGAGGAGATAATAACAAACGACGTCACCCAGACGGTTTTCAGCCATGACCTTGCGGAGGCGCTGTCGGCAGCAGCGGTCAAGCTGGGCAGAAATGTGAAGATACACATCAAGATAGATACGGGTATGACAAGGATAGGATTTATGCCCGGCTACAGTGCGGTTAAAAATGTCGTTCAAATAAGCAGGCTGCCAGGCATAATCATTGAAGGGCTTTTTACTCACTTTGCATCAGCGGATGAAAAGGACAAGAGCTACACCCATATGCAGTTCGAAAAATTCATGAGCATCTGCAGCGAGCTGAACAGGATAGGTGTGTATATACCTGTGAAGCATGCTGCAAACAGCGCCGCTCTTATAGAGTTCCCCGAAATGCACTTGAATATGGTCAGGCCAGGGATTGCCCTCTACGGGCTATACCCATCCGAAGAGGTTGACAAGTCCAAGGTTCAATTAAAGCCTGCCATGACATTAAAGGCAAATGTTACAATGGTTAAGACAGTTGAGGCAGGCACCAGCATAAGCTACGGAAGGATTTTTACCACAAGCCGCGAAAGCAGGATTGCAACTATTCCGATCGGCTATGCTGACGGATATACACGGCTTCTTACGTCCAAGGCGAGAGTGCTTGTAAATGGGGAGGAAGCCCCCGTTGCCGGCAAAATATGCATGGATCAATGCATGGTGGATGTGACTGATCTGATCTCGGAGGTTAAGGTGGGTGATGAGGTGGTGCTTTTTGGTGAGCAGGGAGATAGAAAAATTACCATTGAAGAAATAGCTTCTGCAGTCGGCACTATTAATTATGAGATTGTTTGCATTATAGGGAAAAGGATACCAAGGGTGTATATACAAGACGGAAAAGTTTCCGGTGTGCTGAACTATCTGCTTCCGTAACAAAATTTTAATTTGACCCATGCATATGGAGCGGATTATAATTATATATATATTATGGGCGATAATACTATCCGATTGCGTCTGTATTATTAATAATGCAAATTTTAATACAACACGCATTTTTTGTTTTATTTACGCAAAATATATTTCAAAGGCTTCTCTCTTTGATCTGCCGACACGAATTAAGATGCGGGGGTTTTTATTTTGGCTGAATTACGCAAAATATTGATAAGTCTTCCAGACAATTTGCTGAAGGAAGTTGACTCTATTGTTTCGGTTGAAAAGACAAACAGGAGTGAATTTGTCAGGGAAGCCATGAAGCTTTATATACGCGAGAGAAGAAAAATCGAAATGAGGGATAAAATGAAGAAGGGTTACCAGGAAATGGCTGAAATTAACATTAAACTGGCTGAACTGTTCTTTGAAGCGGATAACGACCAGCAGAGCAAATATGAAGAACGGCTTGGGGAGTTGGAATAAAAGTGGTTATAAAACGAGGAGACATATTCTATGCCGACTTAAGTCCTGTAATCGGCTCCGAGCAAGGCGGTATCAGGCCGGTCCTCATAGTGCAGAATGACGTGGGAAATAAATACAGTCCAACTGTAATAGCCGCTGCCATTACCTCCCAGATAAACAAGGCGAAGCTTCCCACCCATATTGAAATCAGCGCCCAGGAATACGGTCTGGTAAAGGATTCTGTCATACTGCTGGAGCAGATCAGGACTATTGACAAGAAGCGGCTGAGGGAAAAAATCGGACACCTTGACGACGAGCTCATGGATAAGGTAAATGAAGCCTTAAGCATAAGCTTCGGGCTTTTGGACATTACATAGAGGAAGCCGGCGAAAAAGTCAAATTCAGCTAAGCGGTTGAATCAAAGCATCCGATAAAATTTTTAGATAAAGGGACTTGGATATAAAACGGGGGTACATATGATGAAGAGGTTAGGATACGTTAATAAGAGACATATTGCACTACTGTTGATACTATTGACATTATTGTGCAGCTTTTTTGCCATACATATGGTTCAGGCTGTCACCGGTGAACCCGGAACGGACGCCAATCCTCTCGTGTCTCAGGACTATGTGGACACCAAGCTGGCAGAGCTGACAACAAAGCTAAACGAATTGGCAGCGAAGAACACAGAGCTTGTAGCGAAAAATACAGAGCTGGCAGCCTCGGTAGACAATCTTAACAAGCTGGTGGCTGCGCAGCAGCAGGCTGCAGCACCCAAATTCGAAGTCATAGAGCTTGAGCCGGGAAAAACAATGCTCCTTGGAGCAAGCACCGAAATTGTATTAAGGGGAGGCAAGGCCACCGCAATCTCAGGGGAAAAGGGCGGACTCTCCAGCCTGACAGCAGGAACCGGAGTCGACATCATTACCGGACAGCCTGTTCCGCTGAACCACCTGATTCTGTCCTCCAGGAATGACGGAAGAGGCATAAAGGCCACTGTGAAATGCTGGGTGCTTGTTAAGGGTGAATATACTGTAAAGTAATAAAGAAGAGACCTTACCGTCTCTTCTTTAATGAAAATAGCAAAATAAGCATTTGGTGTGCTTAATCATGCTCGCTCATGTGCATTCCGCAGTCAGGGCATATTTCGTAGCCTTCGTCATCTTCATCCCACTCTTTGAACAGATCGTCCATATTTCCACCCAGCTTTTCAACAGCAAATTTAATTTCATAATAGGTTTCCCTGCTAATGGTGTCAAGGTTTTTTGCCACAAAACCCCTGAGGGCTGGAATTATACGTCCATCTCCATATTTTGCAAAGAAGAGTGCTCCGATGGCCTTGTTTTCCATCTTCATAAAGGCATTCTTCAGGCATCTGTATATCCTGTCGGACTTATTATTAGAGCCAAGCTTTGACACAATCCCCATAAGGTACTCCTCAACAGGGCCAATACACTGTGAACTTTCCAATTTCTCAAGAACTGCATCAAGACATGCAGGGCCGATATTTACAAGACTTTCTGATATTTTTTCAAGAACCAGGTCATTATCCTCGTGAACCTTATACATCAGCTCAAGGAGAGGGCCGGTTGTATTTCCGGTGCCGACTAGTCCAAGATAGCGTATGGCAGAAAGCTGTGATGAAATATCCTGGTTCACGTCATCAAGCAGGGAGACATCCTGAAGCATTGCAAGCAAGCCTTCTTGAACTTCTTTTCCTCCGGCTTTCATTCTATCTACGAAGGAAAGAGGCAGATCCGTATCAATTATTTCAGAGGCTTCATTAAATAATTCGACAATATGCCTGTTGTCCTCGATTTCTTTGAAAAACTCTGCCGGAGTCCTGCCTCCGATTATATTATTCGGGTGGCTTTCCCAATCATTCGATATGGTTACGAGATTTGAAAAGGAATCTGACAAGACCTCCATAGCTTCCTCAAAATCACCTTTTTTTAATAGCCGTGATATTTTTTTTGAATTCGAAGCTTGATTTGATTCTATAAATTCTTCCAGGGTTTTTTTATAGTCCTTCAGCAATTCTTTGGCTTTTTCCATTACACTCATTTTTTATTCTCCCCTTAACTATGATTATTTATTATTCTTTCTAAAAAACCTCATTTTTAAAACAAGAAGCACAAATCTCGGAAGCTCCAGCATGCGTTTGTACCTCCATGGCTCCTTGTACAGGCGGTACAACCATTCGAGGCCTGCCTTGCGCATGAACTCGGGCGCCAGCCTTACCTTGCCTGCCAGAACATCCAGAGTGCCTCCTACTCCGATAGCGACCTTGACCTTCAGCCTGCTGCGGTTTCTGTAAATCCACTCCTCCTGCTTGGGGGCACCAAGGGCCACAAGCAGTATATCGGCGTCGGAGGAGTTTATATCTTCAATTATTCCCGGTTCGTCGCTATCTTTAAAATACCCATTTCTGCAGCCGGCTATTTCTACATTCACATAAGCTTTTAAAATTTTTTCTGCTGCAGCTTCGGCAACGCCAGGCTTTCCACCGAGGAGGTAGTACCTTGTCCTGCCCCAAGAGCTGGCGGACATGGAATTTCTGACCAGATCTATCCCCGAAACCTTTTCCTTCACAGGGGCGCCAAGTATTTTTGATGCCAGAACCACTCCTGCGCCGTCTGCCACAAGCATATCCGCCTCGCAAAGAATGGATTTTAGCTTGCTGTTTCTTAGGGCGGCCATCAATATTTCAGCATTAGGAGTATAAACTGTATGCACTCTCGAGCCGCGAAGGAATAGGCGGAGCCTGTCAATTGCCTCTTGCATTGTCAGATTGTCAATAGGTATATCCATGATGCTTACGGTATTTCTATTCTCCATTCTCCTTCTCCTCTATCAATTCAATTGCAATTTTTGTATCAGTCATGGCCTTTGCCTGCAAATCAGGTATTGCAGACCTGAGCTGCTCTTTTATCAAAGCTCTGTTTGCCCACACATTGTCTACCATATGTCTTAGCTTTTCAAATTCAAGGCTTTTGACGAAACCGGCGGAGGCATTGTGCGCTTGATTGATGTACTGCAGGAAGCCCTCTACTTTCTGGTCATAAGCAAGGCCTACAATTGGCACACAGGCGCAGGCTGCAAAAATAAGGGCATGGAGCCGCATACCGATAAGCATTTCCATACGGCTGACTATACCAAGGGTATGGCTTCCGGTGTACTTTTCCCTTATTATAAAGGCTTTTCCCCTCATTTTTGATATTATTTCCTCCGAGCAGAGGAGGTCATGCGGGAAATGCATGGGAATAAATACCGGCTGCACTTTATATTTTTCTATCATATAGTCGGCGGTTCTGGCTATTATATCCTCGTATTCCAAGCATTCCTTCCATTTCCTTACGGAAAAGCCTACATACCTTCCATGGGGCGTTAGCCCTTCTAAAGCCATAATCCTGTCAACCTCATCTTCCGGTGCCGCGGCAATTGTCATTGCAGGGTCTGCAGTTATGGACATGCGAGGCAGGGTTATATGCAAAGAATCTATCTCCTGCTTTGACTGCTTTTCTCTTAGCGTTATAACATCAGCCTGGTTAATTACCGCCTTGGTGACCTTTCTGTTTGATTCCTTGTTAAGCGGACCTATGCCGTTGGCATAAATCATGACCTTCATGCCAAGCTTTTTTGCAAGCCAGATCATGCTCAAATAGTATATAAGGGATCTGGTGCTGGTATTATCCTGAATAAGGCTTCCGCCCCCGTTTATGAAGAGCTTTGAGCTCTTCATGTACCTTAGTATGCTAAAAAGATTGAAGCGGTAAACGGCATCTACATTATATGTTGTGCTTGTTTCAACCGGCTGCTTTGACAGAACCAGAATACGGATATCTTTTTTATATTTTCTGAGGTTGTCTATTATGGCCATAAGCATTGAGTCGTCACCGATATTGTTAAAGCCGTAGTAGCCGGAAATTATCACATCGTATCGCGCAGTAGAGTTTGGCTTTACAATGCCTCGCTCGATTATTTTGTTATAAATATCCAACTGGGTGCTGCACATGTTTTTCAGCGAAAATTGGGACAGGGCCTTCTGGTATAGCTTTTCACCCATTTCTTTTCTGAGGGCGGGATTTTCTATAAGCTCCAGTATGTGGTCGGCCAGCTTTCTATAGTCTCCGGGATTAAAGAGAAAGCCGTTTTTGCCGCTTTCTATGAGGTCGGAAATCCCCCCCACGTTGCTGCTTATTGTAGGCTTCTTCAGCCTTGCACCCTCCAATATTACATAGGGAAAGCTCTCGCTCATGGATGTAAGGAGATTTATATCAAGGCAGTTGAAGAATTCGTATATGCCGTTAACAAATCCAAGAAAGCGGACATTGTCTGAAATGCCAAGAGATAAAGCCTTCTTCTCCAACGACCTTCTTTCTTTTCCGTCTCCGGCAATAAGAAACTGCACTGAGGGATGCTTGCTTACAACTATTTTTGCTGCATTAAGCAGAACATTAAGTCCTTTTACGGGGTCAAGCCTTGCTGCGATACCGACCAGTATATCTTCATCCTTTATATTGCCGAGGTTGTATTTTTCCAAGAATACTTTCCGTGAATATTCCGGAAGCTCAGTATCAAAATCTATTCCGTTATATACCGTAAATATAAGCTCTGGGTCGAAGTTCCTCCTGGCAAGCATGTCCTTGAAGCTGTTTGAAACTCCTATGTAGTAGTCTATAAAACGCAGGGCCACAGTATTTATAATTCCGAAGGACATTCTTTTCAGCAGGCTCTGAAGATAATCAAGCCTGTAGTCGCTGTGAACGGTTGTTACAGTGGGAAGCTCATAAAACCTTTTAATGATTACGGAAATCATATTGGCCTTTGCACCATGTGAATGTATGATTTCAAAGCCCTCAGAGCGAATAATGTCCATCACTCGTCTGATGTCGCTGACTATGCTGCCGGTTTTTACCACCTCTACGTCAATGCCCATATCCCGTGCATCGTCGGCGAATGGACCCGGCCTGAAGCTTATAAGCTTGACATCTATGTGCTTTCCCAGCTCTTTTACTAATGAGAGGACGTGGGACTTGGCTCCGCCTATGTCTCCGCCTCCGATTAAGTGTATTACTTTCATCTGCAGTCTCCCTGACGCATTTAAACTTAAAAAATATTATAACACAGCAGAAATAAAAAATCATAGAAAAAGTTATTGTAACACCGCAAGTGCACTGCTATAATAATTAAGTTCCGCTATAAAGGTCAAAATTATTTTACAGAAGGTGCGCCGCTGCATATGTCAAAACAAATTAAAGCAGATCTTTTGTTGCTGCTTATTACTGCAATATGGGGAAGCTCCTTCCCTCTGATGAAGAATGTGCTGGATTTTATTCCGTCATTTGCCTATTTGTCGTTGAGGTTCATTATAGCTGCCATAGTTCTTGCAGCCATTTTATGGAAGAAGGTCAGGCTTATTAACGGCAGGATGGTCTTATATGGCGGCATTTTAGGCTTGCTGCTGTTTGGAGGCATGGCGCTTCAAGTGGGCGGGTTGTACTTTACCACAGCATCAAACTCAGCCTTTATAACCGGACTTAACGTAGTAATGGTGCCGGTTGTATCCGCTTTTTTCCTTGGGAAAAAGCCCGACCTTTCCTCTGCCCTTGGCGTTATTTTAGCATTTGCCGGTATGTTTTTTCTATGCGGAGGCCTTAATTTCAAGTTTAATTTTGGGGATTTTCTGACTCTGCTTTGTGCGGTATGCTTTACTATGCACATAATATTAATAGATAAATATACGGGCGATAATGATGCCGCTCTCCTGGCTCTAATGCAGATAGGCTTTGCGGGAGCATTAAGTACGATTGTATGGGGCGGGGCCGGGTTCAAGTCATTTGAATTAAATGCCACAGTACTCATGACGCTGCTTACAACAGGAGTACTGGGTACTGCCCTGGCATTGGCAGGGCAGACGGTAGCGCAGAAGCACACAACTCCCACACATACCGCGCTCGTATTTTCGGCGGAGCCTGTATTCGGAGCTGTATTCGCACTCATCATCCCCAATTCTCAGGGCGTGGTTGAGACCTTGGAGGTCAGTACTGTCGCAGGATGTATGCTTATATTGACAGGCATGCTTGTTTCTGAATTCAAACTGGGTAAGAAACGTTTATGAAATTTATTGATATATGCTCTGGAATGCTTTATAATTTGTTAGTAAGGTAATGGGACAGACCATTATACATATTTTTTAGGAGGAACAGGAATGAAGAAAAATGCAACCCAAATAATAGCATTAGTACTTATTGCGTGCGTAGCCTTTGCATTTGCAGGCTGCGGACCTAAGGCGGAGGCGCCGAAAGCTTCGGAAACGCCAAAGCAGGAAACTACAAAGGCCTCCGAGCCTGAGAAAAAGGAAACAAAGCTGGATGCCATAAAGAAGGCCGGCAAGATAGTTCTTGGAACCAGTGCGGATTACGCTCCTTATGAGTTCCATGCAATGATTGGCGGTAAGGACACAATAGTAGGCTTTGATATTGAAATAGCTAAAGAGATAGCAAAAGAACTCGGCGTAAAGCTGGAAATCCAGGATATCGGCTTTGATGGGCTGCTTCAGGCTTTAAATGCCGACAAGGTTGATTTTGTCATGGCTGGAATGACTCCAAACGAAGAAAGAAAGAAGTCGGTAGATTTTTCAAATATTTACTACTATGCAAAGCAGGGCGTAATGGTAAGAAGTGAAGACAAAGACAAGTACAAGACAATCTCCGACCTGAAGGGGAAAAAGGTGGGAGCTCAGCTTACTACCATTCAAGAAAAGATAGTTAAGGAACAGATGCCAGAAGCCAAGCTGGTGTCGCTTACGAAGATTCCCGACCTTGTTCTCGAACTTAAGAACAAAAAGGTTGAAGCTATAGTTGTTGAGCTTCCGGTTGCAAATGGTTATGTTAAAAAGAATGCGGATCTTGCGGTTTCCGATATAAAGGTTGAGGAAGATACCGGAGGATCGGCGGCAGCTGTCAAGAAGGGCAATCCCGAGCTGGTGGAGGCTATAAACAAGGTGCTTGACAGACTTATAAAGGATGGATCTGTTGACAGGTTCGTTGCTGAAGCAAACGAAATGAATGAAGTAAAGTAATTGATTCCATACAGAAAGCAGGGCATTCTCTTCAATGCGAGAATGTCCTTTTTGATTGCAATACAGCAAGTTTACATATATAATAAGATAAGCTGAATTGTATTTTTGAGGTGAGAAGATTGGATTTTTCGTGGATTGGGCAGTATTACCCATATTTTATTGCCGGAACTGTCAATACGATAGTGCTGGCATTCTTTACCGTACTCTTCGGAGTTTTGATAGGTATTGTTGTAGCCTTGATGAAGATTTCGAAAAACAGGCTACTCAAATTTGTTGCCTCCGCTTATATTGAGTTTATAAGGGGAACTCCGCTTGTGGTGCAGATATCCATTGTTTTTTACGGGCTGCCTGTAAAGTTTCCTGAGATTACTTTTCTGGGAATGGAAATGGAAAGATTTATACCCGGTATTATTGCGCTTTCAATAAACAGCGGCGCCTATGTGGCCGAAATATTCAGGGCCGGCATTCAGGCCATAGACAAGGGGCAGACGGAAGCGGCGCGTTCCCTGGGACTTACTCAGGCAATGGCCATGAGATATGTCATTCTTCCGCAAGCCATAAGGAATATACTTCCTGCTCTTGGAAACGAGTTTGTGGTGGTGATTAAGGAATCGTCCATCGTGTATATTATTGGAATAGCCGAGCTGATGTTCAGCTCAAGCATAGTAAGGGGAGCCACCTACAGAGCGCTGGAGCCCTTGCTTCTGACTGCGGTTATTTACTTCATATTAACGTTCACACTTTCTAAATTCCTAGGCATTGCAGAAAGGAGGATGAGGGCCGGTGATTAAAGTCAATGGACTTCATAAAAAATTTGGCAAGCTTCATGTTTTAAACGGAATAGATATTGAAATAAACAAGGGTGAGGTTGTTGTGGTCATAGGGCCAAGCGGGTCGGGCAAGAGCACTTTCCTTAGGTGTCTTAACCTTCTTGAGCATCCGACAGACGGGGAGATTATATTTGAAGGTGTATCAATTACAAGCAAGCATAATGACATAAATAAGCAGAGACAGAAGATGGGAATGGTGTTCCAGCAGTTCAACCTTTTTCCGCACCTCAGCGTTCTGGAAAATATAACGCTTGCCCCGAGAAAGCTCAAAAAGCTTTCCAAGGAGGAAGCTGAAAAAAAAGCCTTTGACCTTTTAAAAAGGATTGGGCTTGAAGAGAAGGCAAATAATTATCCCGGCCAGCTTTCCGGAGGACAAAAGCAAAGGATTGCAATAGTTCGGGCTTTAGCCATGTCTCCGGATGTGATGCTGTTTGATGAACCAACCTCAGCCCTGGACCCTGAAATGGTGGGAGAAGTTCTGGATGTTATGAAGAAGCTTGCATCTGAAGGCATGACAATGGTTGTTGTTACTCACGAAATGGGTTTTGCAAAGGAAGTCGGGACAAGAGTAATCTTTATGGATGAAGGCAGAATTTTAGAGGAGAATACGCCTGAGGAGCTCTTCGGAAATCCTAGGAATGCCAGAACAAGAGAGTTTCTAAGCAAAATACTTTAAAGGGACAAAGGAAAATCCTGCTTGAATTTTATTTGCGGCAGGATTTTTTTCTGTTTTAAGGAAAATATAAGTATATGGGAATGGTTAAGACATGTTAAACAAGAATAAGGTTTTAAAAACATTAAAAGCATATTTGTGGATAACAGCAGGCTCCTTAATTACTGCCGCCTCTATAAATGTTTTCATGGTGCCTTATAAAATTGCGCCCGGCGGAGTAAGCGGCATTTCCACAGTAATATATTACCTGAGCGGAGGGAGAGTTTCAGTAGGCATAGCCATGCTGGCGCTTAATATTCCCCTGTTTATTGCAGGAATGCGTTTCATCGGTAGGCGGTTTATTGTGCGGACACTTTTCGGGACTGTGCTGCTTTCGGTAATTATTGATACTACAGAACCTTACGCCAGGTTTTTTGTAAACCAATTCTTTGTAAAGCTCGAGCCGGCGCCGTCTGCTCCTGACCTTCTTCTATACTCCATCTTCGGAGGCTTTCTGATGGGCGTTGGCCTTGGGGTTGTTTTCCGGGCAGGAGCAACAACAGGTGGGACGGATCTAGCTTCAAAAATTGTTCATCACTTTTTTCCAAACCTTACAATCGGCCAGATACTTCTTTTTATTGATTCCAGTGTCATACTATTTGCGGCGGTTTCCTTCAGCAGCTTTAAGTTAGGGCTTTATGCAATAGTAACTCTTTATATTTCATCTAAAGTAATTGATGCTATTATAGAGGGAGTGAACTTCGCAAAGGCTGTTTTTATTATTTCAGACAGATCAACAGAGATTGCGGAACGCATTTTGAAGGATTTGGACAGAGGGGTTACAGCTCTGAAAGGTACTGGAATGTATACAGGCAACAGAAAGCAAGTGCTGCTGTGTGTGTTGCACCTTGGGCAAATACCTGCACTTAAGGAAATTGTAAAAAATGTTGACGAAAAGGCCTTTATTATTCTAACTGATATAAGGGAGGTATTGGGTGAGGGGTTTAAGACTTATGAGTAAAATTATATTTATGTAATTATATTACAATGAATGAAAAAATATAACAATTTAATGTGACTATTGAACATTTTGTAGACTTGCCGTATAATGGTATTGTATACTAGTACTGAAACTTAATGGAGGAGATGTATATATGGACAAGCAAGAAATCAAGGCTCTTAAAAAGCAAGCAACCTATATACGCAAGCATATTATTGACGAGGTATATAGCGCAGCATCAGGCCACCCGGGTGGTTCGCTTTCATGCACCGACATTCTCACTACCTTGTATTTCAAGGAAATGAGGGTAGACACCAAAAATCCGAAATGGGAAGACAGAGACAGGTTTGTTCTGTCAAAAGGACACTGTGCTCCTGCTTTATATGCCACATTGGCTGAAAAAGGCTTTTTCCCCACTGAAGACCTTACGCAGTTCAGACAGGCAGACAGCTACCTCGAGGGACATCCAAGCATGACCTATGTTCCGGGTGTGGATATGTCAACAGGATCCCTTGGACAGGGAATTTCGACAGCTGTTGGGATGGCATTGGCAGGCAAGCTTGACAACAAGGATTACAGGGTATATTCAATACTGGGTGACGGAGAAATTCAGGAAGGACAGGTATGGGAAGCTTGCATGGCTGCAGCGCATTACAAGCTGGATAACCTTACTGCTTTTCTGGATTATAATGGACTTCAGATTGACGGGGATATCAAGGAGGTTATGTCGCCGGAGCCTGTAACAGATAAGTTCAAGGCATTCGGATGGAATGTTATTTTGATAGACGCACATGACTATGAGCAGATATATGATGCGATTCAGCAGGCGAAAACCACCAAAGGCAAGCCAACAATGGTAATTGCTAAGAGCATCAAGGGTAAGGGTGTATCCTTTATGGAAGACCAGGCAGGGTGGCATGGAACTGCGCCGAATAAAGAACAAAGAGACCAGGCAATAGCTGAGCTTGATGCATTCCTGGCAGGATTGGAGGTTGAATAGCATGTCACAGAAGATTGCTACAAGAGAAGCGTACGGAAGCGCATTGGCTGAATTCGGAGTAGACAGCAGAATTGTTGTGCTGGATGCGGATTTGTCAAAATCAACAAAAACTGATTCCTTCAAGAAAAAATATCCTGAAAGGTTTCTGAACATGGGTATTGCGGAGGGAAATATGATGGCTGTAGCCGCAGGCCTTGCAAGCTGCGGAAAGGTTGTGTTTGCAAGCAGTTTTGCAATATTTGCTGCTGAAAGGGCATGCGAGCAGATCAGGAACTCAATTTGCTATCCCAATCTGAATGTAAAAATAGGCGCATCTCATGCCGGTGTTACTCTTGGAGAAGACGGAGCATCTCATCAGGCGATTGAGGATATGGCAATTATGCGTGCCATTCCAAACATGACAGTAATAAGCCCTGCTGATGCTGTTGAAACCAGACATGCTGTCAAAGCGGCTATTGAGCATAACGGGCCCGTTTATCTGAGGCTGGGACGTCTTGCCGTGCCGACACTCTACGATGAAAGCACATACAGCTTTGAGCTCGGAAAGGGTGTTACCCTTGCAGAAGGAAACGATGTTTCCGTTATAGCTACCGGATATATGGTGCACAAGGCTCTGGAAGCCAGACAAATGTTAGAGAGTGAAGGCATAAAGGCAAGAATTATAGATATACATACAATCAAGCCTATTGACAAGGAAATAATTATCAAGGCTGCCAAAGAGACGGGAGCCATAGTGACTGCTGAAGAGCACAATGTTTTTGGCGGACTGGGAAGCGCCGTTTCAGAGGTAATAGTTGAAAACTGTCCCGTGCCTGTAAAAATCCTGGGCATAAAGGACAAGTTCGGCAAGTCCGGCAAGCCCGACAAGCTGGTTGAAATGTACGGCTTGACTGCAGCCGATATTGCAGCAAGGGTTAAGGAAGTTCTTAAAATGAAGAAATAAACTTAAAAGGCGTGAAAAATGAGCCACTTGGCTCATTTTTCACGCCTTTTCTTTTTTTCCAGCAGATGAGAAACATGTGATGCCTGATCTGCTTCTTTCTTTTGGGGTTCTTGTGCCTTGGGCTTCTGCTTTTTCTCAACCTGTCTTTCAGGCTCTATCTTAGGCCTTTGTGATATGCTTTTCACAAATCTGGCTGCAGGCCTTGTCACTGCTTCCTTTATCGGGGCGACAGCATCGGCTGCCCTTCGGATTGCCGGTTCAAACCTTCGAAGGGATATATTGAGTCTTCTTAAGGCTATATCCAGCATGAACAGCAGGATGACCATCGGCAGGAGGTAAGGTGTCATGTCAGTGACGGTTTCTATTGGTGCAAGCTTGCCGGAGAATACATCCCCAGCATCCTTCAATATCCTGCCGCCGCCTTCATGAGCAAGCTTTTCCAGCAAGGCCGAGGCATCAGAGCGGGGTATGTCATATTCAGGTGAATAAGGAATATTGATGCCGGTATTTATGGTTTTCAAGGCTTCACTTCCACTTTTGATGCTTACACTTGCTACATATACACCTGTGGCTTCCGCATTGAATTTTCCCCTGTAAATCCCTGGCGATACAGGGGAAAGCGTGATGGACTCCTCTGTGCCTGAGGGACTAATCATTACTGCCTCGACTGATTCCTTCTCCAGCCTTTCTTCAGCGGGGAGGGTGAGCTCGACTGTACCGCTGCCGCCGGACATACTACCCTTGATACTGTAGCTTTCGTCCATTTTCCTCTGTATTATCCATGAAAGTATATTTTTCCAGAAGGTTGCAGCTTGCTCCCACTGAAGCCAGTCCGCTGTCCACATGCCTTTGACGTCAGAGGTCCATGCCACGGTTCTGCCCAGGCCATATTGCCAGGATGCCAGGATGGGCTCATCCCTGTCGCTTGAGAATATTACCCTTGCAGTACTCTTCGGGGACGTTCCTACATATCCGTCAAGGACAGGCACTGCTTTGATGTTCTTGAGCATATCCGAGTAAGCGGTGAGAATGGGAGTAAAAGTCCTGTTGTTCAGATAGGTCTTACCAGCAAGGAAGGTCTCCTTTACGAATATTTTCGGGATATCTGAAAAGGCGTCGGTCATATAGAATCTTCCGTTTCCTCCGATAGCAAGGGCCTCCAGCAGGGCACGATCTGATTCCCTCCCGACGGCAACGGTTGAAAGGGTTATGCCAGCTTCGTTTATTCCGTCCACTATGGGCTCATAACCGCTTCTTTCAGCCTGACCGTCCGTTAGCAGAATTATGTGCTTAAGCTTGGCATCAGCGCTTTTAAGAGCCTTGTAGGCTTCATCCAGGGGGTGGAGAATCTGGGTTCCGCCGCCAGGCCTTATGGAAGCTATTGCATCCTGTATTGCCTGTAGATTTTCAAGCTTTTGGGGTCTTACGACCCATTGAACCGCATCGTCAAAGGCAATCACACCAATAATGTCGTCCTTTTTCAAGGCTTCAGTCGAACGGATTGCGGCTTCCTTGGCCAGCTCCAGCTTGGATATGCCATACTGGCCCGTGCTCATGCTGCCGGATTTATCTATTACAAGCAGCAGTCCAAGGTTTGGATGCTCTTTCTTTGGTTTAATATCCATGTTTACGGGAAGCACCTTTTCAAGAGGTGTCTTATAATAGCCTCCGGGAGCATAGCTGTTTTCACCGCCTGTTACAAGCAGTCCCTTGCCCTGGAGCCTGATGCAAAGCTCAAGATTGTTCAGGAACTTGTCATCAAGCTTTTCTGCAGGTGTATTTGATATTATAAAGGCATCATATTTTTGCAGCTCTTCCATTGACAGAGGTACGTTGTCCGGGTTTACCGCATTTACCTTAATATCCGTGCCCAGCATTTTAACCAGCTCCGATGCAGCCTCATCCCTGTCTTGAACTACAAGAATACTGGCCGTATCCTCTACATTTGTGAAGGCTGACACGCTGTTGTTCTTTATAATGGTGTCATTTTCAGGCTCAAGAAAGGCTGAGTATATGATCATGCCGCCCCTGTCTGCAGTATCGGAGAAAACAAAATTGTTTTCTCCAGCTTGCAGCTCCACTTCTTTTTCTGCAGCCAGCTGGCGATCGGCATATAATTTAAGTACGGCGCGAGTTTTAACGGTACTGTCTATTCTGACGTTCATATCGAATTTCTCATTCATTCTCAGGGCTTTTGGCACAGACAGTTCCTTAACCTGAACCTCCGAACCCTGTTCCAGGCTCAGAGGATAAACATCAAGAGTAATATTCTTCTGTTTGAGCAGCTTGGACTGCTTTACGGCATCGCCGTCGTTCTCCAAGCCATCAGTAAGCAGTACCATCCTCTTTCTGTCTGCTGAAGGTATTAGTGATTCAGCCAGCTTCAAAGCCTGCTCAATATTGGTGAAATTTGAGTTTACGCTGGTCTGTATCCCGGGAAAATATGGTTTTTGAGTTGGAGTCAGCTCAACCGCGGCGTTTGCTCCGAAGCAAACAATTCCTATTTTATCGGAGGATTTTTTGCTTTTTATCGAGTTGGCGATAAAGTCCTCAGCTTTTTCCTTCATTTTAGATGCGCTGGCGGAGCTGTCAACAACAAAGACTGTGGTAACGCTGTCTGAGGTCTTTTTAAGACCAAAGCCTGCAATACAAAGGGCAAGCAAAAGGAATATGCATACCCTGAGGGCTATTATGGACCTGCGCCTCCATTGAACGAGTTTGACCATAGTTCTGGAGGCAAGTATTACAAATAGTATCGCTGCGGGTATAAGCAGCAGGAACAAGGGCTGGTTAAAATTAAACACCATTTGAGTATACCCACCATTCTATTAATAGTATGATTATTGCGATGCAAAGCATGAGCCACTGGAGATTCATTCCGGAGACCGGTTTTTTTGCTGCATTTGCGGGAGCTTTTCCATCAATCGGGTTTGGCTTCTCTCCTGCAAGAAGGTTTGACTCCTTTTCGGCGGGAGGGTTTACCGTGAAGCTATGGTAGGATTTCTCGCCCCCAAAGGCTTGCTCCAGCACAAAATGTCCGATCTCTTCTGTTTCATCAAAGATTTGGGCAGGGAAGGGAGGCGCAATGGGAACAATCCTGCCTGAGGGGGTTATGACCCTTGCCTGTTCCGATTTTGGATTGAGATTGAAGTCAATTTCCTGCCCCGGATATACAGCTTCAATATTCTTTAAGCTTTCTGGCACAAGGTGCTCTATAACATTTGTCATTAATATGGGGTAGGCAGGTCTTAAGGGAAGATCCGTGCTGTGAAGATCAAATCCAAAAACTGTTATTTTCCTGTTTTCAAGGGTTCCGGTAAAAATAAGCGTGCCAAGGCTTGAATCTAAAACCGGTTCTGCCCACTTCGGAATGGAAAGCTTCTTTGCTTTGCCGATAGTAAAGCCGTAGTCGTCTACATATTTAAAAAGCTGATGCTTTGTTTTAAAAAGTTCAGGGTGTTCGATTTCTTCCCCAAGGCTGAAATATCTGTTTGGAACAGGGGAGAAAATCAGTATGTTACCGTCTGTCGGAAGCTTGTCTGGCATGACGCCGTCAAAGATATATAAGCTGTAGCCTTTTAAAAGCTTTTCACCTCCGGATTCCGTTACTTCCTGGGGGGTGGTTTTTACAAGCTCTATATTATTCTTAAGGGAAAGAACTTTTTCGAGAAAAATATTTTTTTGTGTCACAAGCAGTGCCTTGGCGGTCATGTCAGGATTAACAGGACTTAGGGCTTTGTTGTCTGCCTGCAGGCAATCGGGCAGATCTATTCTGCACTCAAGGAGCTGTGTGTCGGAAGGTATTTCGCTCCAGTAGACATTAACAGTCTCACCTGCGCTGACAGTAATTTTTTTGGCGTCAAAAACCTTGCTGTCAGCGTAAAGGCTTATGGGGAGGTCAACAGCTGCGCTGCTGAAGTTTGCTGCCCTGCTTAAGGCAGTTATGCCATTTTTTGTCCTTGTATGGGTGAAAAGGGTCAAGGCATAATTGGAACCAGTTTGAGATATTTTGGAGAATTTCATATCCACTCCCGGTATTTTTATTTCGTTGTCTCCGAACAGTACAACTTCAGCTCCTGACTGCTGGCTTGCTACTGAAAGTATAGTGCTCGCTGTGTCTTCAAAATTAGAAGCATAGTTTGAAACCTTAAGGCTGTTGATTTTATTTATTATTCCCTCCTTGTCGCTGCGCAGGTTTTCCTCGATAATGGCCCGTTCTCCGGCGCTGATTAGAGTTATGAGTGTCCCGGGCTTCAAACTGGACACATAGGCCGCCGCTTCTTTCTTTGCAGCCTCAAATCTGTTGGGCTTAACGTCTGAAGCCTGCATGCTGAAGGAATTGTCAATTATTATAATTGCGCTGCCGGCCTTTGAGCCTTCTGTGTTCAGAAATGGACGCGCCAGTGCGAATATCAGGAAAAGCATTGCAATTACCTGCAGTATCATGAGAAGATTGCGGCGCAGCTTCTGCCATGGCGCATTTGCTTCCAAATCCTTCAAGACCTCTTCCCACAGGAACAGGCTTGATACTGTATAGTCCTGGTTGCGCTGCTTTAAGATATACAGAAGTATGATGGCCGGTATTGTTATAAGAAACAGGAAAGCAAAAGGGGAAAAAAATGTCACTGTCTGTTCACCACCATCTTTATCATTTGTTCCACAGGCAGGCTGGTTTTAAGATGTATATAGCTGGCTCCATACCTGAAGCAGGTGTCTTCCAACCGGGTTATAAAGCTGCTGTATACCTTCTGGTAGGTCTTAAGCAGCATGGGTGTGGCTGTAACATCCTTGTATTCGCCTGTTTCCGAGTCTATGAGGCGCAGGCTCTCAGTGATTTCAGGATTTGTCTCCTGAGGAGACAGCACATGGCACAAATAAACCTCCTGCTTCCGGTACTGCAGGTATTTTATGATCTCTGTAAATGAACCGGGTGTGAACATGTCGGAGATAATGACGGTAATACCTTTGCATGTCTTAATATTCATGGCCTGCAACGCTGCATAAATATCTGTGGTTCCGCTGTATTCAACCTTCTCAAGGCAGTCCAGCAGCTCGCCGAAGGAGTTTTTCCCTCTCAGGGAGGGTTTGAAGGAATGAAGGGTGTTATTAAGGCATGCCAAGGTTACCCTGTCATAGTTGGCAAGGCTTATGTAACCAAGGGCTGCGGCGAGCTTCCTTGATGCGATGCTTTTGCTGGGCTCACCCCAGCTCATGGAACGGCTGGTGTCCAGAAGGATTTGAACCGGGGCTTCCCTCTCCTCCATATATAGCTTGACAAAAAGCTTCTCAAAGCGCCCGAAGGCATTCCAGTCTATTCTTCTGTAGTCATCACCCGGGGAATATTCCCTGTAATCGGAAAATTCAACAGAGCTGCCCTTGCTTCTGGATTTCCTGTTGCCGCCGGAACCGTCCGAGAGTATTATTTTTGATGTTATTACAAGCTGCTGCAGCTTGTTTAAAAAGTTGCTGTCAAAGAGTTCGCTCATATATTCCGCTTTTCAACTTCTTTTATTATTTCTGTTATGACGTTGTCTGCTGTAATGCCCTCGGAGAGACCTTCAAAGTTAAGGAATATCCTGTGCCTCAGTGCCGGGTATGCTACGTATTTGATGTCTTCAAAGGATACGTTGTATCTGCCGTCAAGAATCGCCCTGATTCTGGCTGCGCTCATTATTGCCTGGGCACCTCTGGGGCTTGAGCCGAAGCGTATATATTTGCGGGTGACAGAAGGGGTGTTGGCCGATTCAGGGTGAGTTGTCAGAACAAGCCTCAGTGCGAACTCCAATACTGGCTTTGCAGCGGGAATTTCCCTGGCAACAGCACGCATGAAGAGGATTTCTTCGCTTCCGGAGACCTTGTTCAGGCTTTTTTCCTCATTCCCGGTAGTCATTGTTACAATATCCATAAGCTCTTCCAGGGATGGAAAGGGAACATTTAGCTTGAAGAGAAATCTGTCAAGCTGTGCTTCGGGGAGAGGATAGGTTCCTTCCATCTCAATAGGGTTCTGTGTTGCCAGTACGAAGAAGGGCTGAGGAAGTTTATAGGTACTGCTTCCAACCGTTACGGTCTGTTCCTGCATCGCCTCGAGCAGAGCGCTCTGGGTCTTGGGGGTAGCCCTGTTTATTTCGTCGGCCAGCACGATGTTGCTGAAAATAGGGCCGGGCTGGAATTTGAATGCCCCGCCTTCGCTGTCGGACTTTGTTATGATGTTGGTGCCAACTACGTCGGCGGGCATAAGGTCGGGAGTGAACTGTATCCTTGAAAAGTCAAGCCCAAGGACCTTTCCCAATGTCTTTACCAATCTTGTTTTGCCAAGTCCCGGAACACCCTCAAGGAGGATGTTTCCGCCGGAAAGGATGCAGATCACTACCTGGCGGATAAGGTCCTTCTGGCCTACCATGTGCTTTGCTATTTCATTTTCGATTTTGGCTACGTTGTCTATGACTTGCTTGACGTCTGTGCCGCTAATGTCCATATATTACCTCCGTGTAGATATTCTGGTATCATTGGAGAGAACTTAATTTTCTCTTGCTGAACCCTTCAAGCTGACTAGTGTCTACTCTGTAAAAAGCTGTTCTTGCAGCAGAATCAATCTTCATTCCACTGCAAGAACCCATTTTCTGAAACTTCGATGAAATCACTAACGACTTGTATTGCAATTACTCGCACGCATCAATATGACGTCGTGTCACATGACGCTCAAAATGCCATCCATGGCATTTTGGCTTCGGAATTGCTGCAACATAGTCGAGTGATTTATGCATCTTGTTCCAAGAAAAGCTGTTCTTGCAGCAGAATGAATTTATGCAAACATCAGTTTTTCTACTCCAGGGATGTGAAGTAGTCGCGGACTATGTCCTTCATTACGGGCGGTATGGCTGACTCGTCAAGGGATGACATGGCCTCGCTTTTGTATTTACCCAGCACCTGGTCATAGGGAAGAACTGTGCCCTTCTGAACGGGGGCGTTTTCGGACTGGGTCCAGTCGCTTCTGCCCGAGCCGGTTTTACGCCCGTTTACCAGGGACTGGCTGCCTTCTCCTCCCTGGAGCCTTTCGGGGACATAAATGCTTTCGTAGTCCTTCACCTGTTTTTTGCCTGGTTCCCTGCCTCTTCCTAAGGATTCCTCGCCGCTGTAGCCGGCGTCCTTATTTGTGGTTCCATCTCCGGCTCCATTCCCGCCTTTTTCACCTTTGCTACCGCCCTGGCAGACGCCCTGTCCAGGCTGCTTGCCCTGCTCCGGTAAATCTACCTCTTGTTTGCCGCTTCCGGAGGCATTCCCTTGCCGGCCTGATCCATTAGCCAGTTGAGAATTGCTGCTTTGACTGGAAATCTGTCTTTTGGCAGAATCCATAGAGTCCATAATCTGCCGCAGTGCCTGATTCTCAAGCTGCTGCATGGCACTTGCCAGCTTAGGATCGCTTGCTGCCAGCTGGGAAAGAGTCCTTTCAAGATTAGCCAATTCGCTGCTTGCAGAACCCAGTTTTCCGGAGGATATGGCAGAAGCAAGGTCATGCAGGTTTTGGGCGAGATCCTTGTTTTGAGATATTTCTTCAGCCACATTTTTAAAATGCTCCGCAAGGTCTTTTCTGCCAAGTTCGTCAAGATTTTTAAGGGAGTTGTTCAAATTCTCAAGCAGCTGCTTTATTTGGGTTGCACCGCCATTTTTCAGTGCGTTGGCAATATCGCTTGTCATCGGATGCCTGGACAGGTTCTCTGCAAGCTTTGCAAGGTCGGTACTTGATCCATTTTTTTTAAGCTCCTCAAGCTCATGCTTTGTCCTTAAGAGGGCCTTTACGGCTTCTCCCTCAGACTTGGACTGCTTAAGCTCCTTTAAAAGCTGATCTATTTTTTTGTTTATTTCCTTTAGCTTTTCGTCAGATATACCTGCATTTTTGTTTATGTCCTTTCGTTTGTTATCTATCTTCTCCGCTTGCTTTTTTATTTCGTCAAAGAGCTTTTCAAGCTTTGCTGCGATATCCCTTGAGTTTGAAGGAATGAAAAGCGATATCACGGTTATAAGGGAAAGAGCAAGGCAGAGGGCGCCTAGCTTCTTTGGAATACGAAGCGGGTAGAGCGACCGAAAGTCTGTACGGGACACAGCCTTTATAGTGTCGTATCTTTGAATCTTAGCTATGGGTGAAAAATCATCCATAAGCTGGTAGGCCGTAATTAGCCTTTCCTTAAGGCCTAAGGAATCTGCGGTTTTCATAACCTTAAGGGCGGAAGGACGCAGAAAAGCGGATATCAGAAGGGAAAGCAATATAACTGCACAATATGCAAGGATTATTATATTAATTAAATAAGGAACAGGAAAAATAAGCGACACCAAAGATAGCAGAAGACATATGGCCGAAGCTGTCGTCAAACCTGTAACAATGCAAAAAATGGAGCTATTTACATGCATTCTGTTTTTCAAAGGCCTTACGGCACTAAATAGGTCTTTTATGTTCATCTTCTCACCATTCCTTATATTTGGGGAAATTCCTCAACGTAAAACGAATACTTCCTGCTCAGAGAATGTGTCCCCTTACACTAGACTGCTTGATTTTTCAGCTGGTTTGCTTTTTGAGCTTCAGTCTTTCTTATAAAAAGCCCTCTTTTGACGGGATTGATTTTCCACGCTGCCAGCAGGATAAATATAACCGAAGCAACAAGATTGAAAGCCATGTTCGCCATCCACGGCTTAATCATAAAATTGCCTGTGGTTTGAGGCATACCGTAGGTCCTCATAGAAAATATTTCAAGTATCATATTGCCTCTGCTCATACCCTCAAAAAGCGAGCTGAAGCCGAAAACAGGATTTGAAAACATGAAACTCATGGCATCATAAAGTGTGGGGGCATTTTGATTGTGCATAATGAAAACATGCCATATTGCAAGCAGTATGGGTGTTCCGGAAATCAGGCAGAAAATTGTAATATAAGTTACAATCATTGAGACCGCACTTTTCTTAAACAGCGTGGAGCAGAAAATACCAAGGCTGCCCATGAAAAGAGCCATTAAAAGATAAAAGCCGAAAAGCAGCAGCAGGTCAGTAATTCTGATGCCCCCATAAAGGAAAACCGTAGCCAATATTGGAAGAGAAGCTGTTACCAGCAAAAGTACATGAGCGATAGAAACAACGATCTTGCCTGTGACAATTGAGGAGGAAGACAGATTTGTGCAAAGAACAAGGTCCAGTGTTTGTCTCTCACGTTCCCCGCTTATGGCTGCCGCGGTCATTGCAGGTGTAATGAAGAGCAGAAGAAAGAACTGCAGCATAGCTATTGAATTGTATAATTCAAGAGCAACCCTTGGATTGAAGTAGTCTGCGGAGTATCTTGCCGACTCTCTTGAGGAAAGATAAAACAACAGCACGATAAAGCCCAAAAAGCACAGGTACGCAGATATAAGCGCAGGGGACTTCCAGCCCCTCATCTTGGTTTTCAGTTCCTTTTCAATTACTGGATTAGCCAGCATTTTGAACACCTCCTATTGTAAGATGCATAAATACGGATTCAAGGTTTTTCTCGAGCTCGGTGAAGGATACTACCCGTATGTCATTCTTTATGAGATTTTTGAGTATATCAGCCAGAACATCACTGTCACCGTCGAAGTCAGCGTCAATAAACTCGCTTGCAGCAGAAATGCGGCTTATTATCGGCTGCTCCTTAAGGAACCTTACAGCAGGCTCCATATCCCCCAGAATCTTTACTCTGAGGGTCTTTCCATGAGATATTCTCCTCATTATTTCATCCACAGTTCCGCTGATCACCATTTTGCCCCGTTCGATAATTCCAATGGAGGTGCAAAGCTCTGCAAGCTCGGGAAGAATATGAGAGCTTATTAGTATTGTCTTTCCCATATTCCTCAGTTCCTTTAAGATCTCCTTCATTTCAACCCTTGCTCTGGGGTCCAGGCCAGATGCAGGTTCGTCCAGGACAAGCAGCTTGGGGTTGTGTATAAGGCTCCTGGCAAGGCACAGCCTTTGCTTCATGCCTCTTGAAAGGCTGTCAACGTACGAATCCTTTTTGTCAGAAAGATTGACAAGTTCCAGAAGCTGATCAGCAATCTTTTTCCTTTCGGGTTTCGGTATGCCGTACACACCTGAGTAAAAGTCCATATATTCGGTAACCTTCAAGTCATCATAAACCCCGAAAAAGTCAGGCATATATCCGATTTTTCTTTTTACTGCCTTTGGATTTTCGGATATGTCGGTGCCGTCAACCATAACCTTGCCGGAGGTAGGCTTTAAAAGTCCGGCTATTATTTTCATTGTAGTGGTTTTGCCGGCTCCGTTTGCTCCGACAAAGCCGTAAATATGACCCTCTCCAATATCAAGGGACAGGCCGTCGACAGCCTTGAATTTTCCATAGCTTTTGACAAGATTATCTACAACCAGCATTATTTTACCACCCCGCTTATCTCTAATTTCGGAATACTTAACAGCTCGCCTTCAGGGGCGGATCTGTCGATTGCGGCGTTTACACGCACTTTGAGCTGACGCTTGTCGTCAATATAGGCGGAAGGATTGGCAGAACTGAATTCGCTGTCCATTTCCTCCCATTTTGAAGATGCAACATTATAAACAAAGAATTTATAGTTGTTTTTGGCGTATGTCTGCTTAGTAGCCCCCTTTTGCTGCACCGCCTGGTATTTGATATAAATTGGCATAAAGGTGGACCAATGCAGCTTGAAGCTTTCAACCGTCATATTCTCCGGAATAAGGAAGGCTAAGTCTGCGTCGCCGTCCATATTCATTCTTAAGCCTCCATTTAAGAAGTCGTCAATATTGGCATTTTTTGTATCCAGCAGGACAGGACGGATTATCCCGGAAGGAATATCCATACGGCTGCCCTTTTTAAAAGCAAGGTCAAAGATTGAGTAAACGGCATTGGTATTATACCTCTTTGGCTGCTTATCGTTAATTGTCATTGTATAGCCTGGGTCGTCATAATTCAGTGCGAAAATTGTTATTCTTGGTTTGCCTGCTGTTTCAACATACACGTTTGGGAATACGCTTTCAATTATATTCCTCTTGCGGTTTTTTTCTCTCCATCCCTCAGGCATCGTGCTTCCGGGAGCTATATAAGGCGGGCCGTAACGTGCGTCTATGAAGTCCTGATAGTTCTTCTTGACGGATGCTCCGTCAAGGGGCGTATCAATAGCTTTTTCTTCATCGGGCAGAAGGTCTCCTACTTCTATATACTTGTCACCAATTGCAATAAAAGCTTCCCTAAGTGCAAAGCCTGAAGTGTTTTTAAGCCTCGCCTTAAAAACACCGTCAGAAATGGATAAGGATTGAACCAGACTGCTTTCATAAGGCAGGTTTTTTGTAGAAGACAGGAACTTGGGGCTCCACATCATAACATCATATAATTCATACATGGCCTTGTCTGAAAGAGTGAGCTTGCTGAAGGTTCTTGGATTATTGTCTTCCATTGAGCCATAGAAAGGATCTTCATAGAAATTCCTCATATTATTGGCATAAATGTTTAGGCTTCGGTCATATTCAATTTTTACGTTTCCGCGCACATTGTTGAACACACCCATGATAGTATCAATCTTTGCATTCTGATTTGCATTGTCAAGGTTTATTACGGAAAAACAGTTTAACACTGCAGTTGTGTATCTGGTTTTAAAACCAGCAACATATATTATGCCCGTGAACACAAATGCCATGGCAGGTATTATTGCCCAGCTTAAATCCCTTTTGTCCCTTCGCTTCAAAAACAGGTAAAGCACCGGGCCTGCAAGCAGTATGTAAATTCCGATCATTATAAGAAGAAACCCTAATGGAGGTGTCTGGGTTTCCGGCACAGAGGACGCAAGGTGGTGGTAATCCATATGCCCTATTGGATAAACAGGGCCAAATGCCCCCATACCCACGACTGGTGCAGTATCCGAAACAGCCTGCTTGGACTGGTTTATAAGCTTTTGCCAGAAAGGCTGTACACCATCCCATGCAGAAACGGGACTTACGGAGGGATCAAAGGTAAGAACGCCTACCAGTCCCCCTCCATATTTATAAGCTACAGCAAGCGGGACTTCTCCTTCCTTCAGGACAACCTTTCCTGAACCCGCGGTACCTTTAACAATATTGATATTGCCTGACGCCGAAGGCTTTTCCGTAAATGCGCCAAGAGCTTCGGGGAAGGGTATGGAAGCGGAATCAGTTATTGAAAAGAGCTTGAGCTCTTGAGGAAGACCTCCATAGAGCTTTTTCCAGCTCGAGCCGGCACAAAGGTAAAGGGACCTGCCGCCTTTTACCCATTCCTTAAGCGCGTTCAGCTGCTTTTCTGACAGGGAGGATGTATCGAAATTGCTTATGATGAGAATATCAAAGCCATTTAGCACTTTTATCTCGTCAGGGAAATTAGCGCTGTTTAGCGATACAAACTCGGCAGGCCTGTCGGGGAGAGCTGTTTTTTCACCGGCTGCAGCCGCAGCGGACATCTTGTGCTGAATTTCAAATGCCGTTCTTGGGTCCATGCTCTCAGTGAGCTTAAGTCCGTTCAACTCACGAAAAGCTCCTGTATCATCGCTTAGAATGCCTACAGCAGGATTTTCGGGGGCTATAAGCTTTTTGAAATAATACTTATCCTCTCTGATTGCCTTTGTGCCTTGTACCAGTTTTACATCTATTTTTTTTTCGGCCGTAAAAACGGGGATATTAAGCGAAACTACCTTTTTAGCGCCTGAGGGCAAATTGACGGGTACCGCATAAACCGTTCTCATGCGCGGTTCTATATTTACAAGCACCTGAACTTCGCCTTGAAAATCAGCGCCTTTATTTACGAGGGAAAACCTGAAGGTGGTGTCCGCTCCAACCTTGGCACACTCGTCAATACCTGCGCTGACTGTCATTTCCACATCGGAGGATGCGGGTGCAGCGTTGGTGCCGACAGGCACCAGCAGTACAAAAATAAATAAGAACAGAAAAAATAACATTGTTCTCTTTGATGGTTTTGTCATCATTCTATCACCTCAAGTAATATAAGACTGCTTTTCCTTGAAAAAGTTCCAGATTATTATACTTGAACTTTAACAAATAAGTTTATTATAATACATATAAGAAAATGTAACAAGAACATAATCGTAACAATGTTGAAAATAAATGGAACTAAAAAATATTTTTCATATTGTCTGGAATATGTTATAATATTGTTCAATCAAAACAGCTAACGAAAGAGTGATTGATTTTTGTATTCACTTAAAGAAAAGTTCTATGACGCCCAAGGAATTTTAAGGAATCCCGGAGATAGTTATATTGACGGGGAAGGAATAGCTCGTGAGCCTGGGGAGGACTATTTTGATTATTTAGGAGTGCTGAGGCAGCCTGACGAAGAGTTTTACGACAGCCAAGGAGTGCTGAGGCAGCCTGATGAAAGCTTCTATGACGGTGCAGGAAATTTAAGTGAAAGATAAAAAGTACCCGGTTACCCGGGCACTTGTCATGTCTGATTGTCAGGATTAAAACATCTTTTTCTTATACAGGGTATAACCTGTTATCAAGCAGAGGGACAAAGCAATTCCGATGATTATCCAGAATGAAAACGGATTGTTCTCCATGGGCAGCGGAAGCTCCACGTTCATTCCGAAGAAGCTTGAAATCATGGTAGGTATGGCCATTACAATGGTAACTGACGTCAAAAATTTCATTACAATATTCAAATTGTTTGATATAACAGACGCAAATGCGTCCATAGTTCCTGTAAGTATGCTGCTGTAAATGTTGGCCATCTCGATTGCCTGCTTGTTTTCAATAATTACGTCTTCCAGCAAATCGGCATCTTCAGGGTAGTTTTTTATATGCTCGTACTTCATCAGCTTTTCCAGAATTACCTCATTTGATTTCAGCGCCGTTGAAAAATATACAAGGCTTTTCTCCAGCTTCAGCATCTGAATGAGCTCCTTGTTTTTCATGGATTTGTGAAGGTCTTGCTCAATCCTGCTGCTGGTCTTGTCAATATGCTTGAGGTACTGCAGGTATCTTGTCGCGTTCTTATGAAGTATCTGCAGGACAAACCTGGTTTTATACTGTGTCAAGAAGGATTTAACCTTGTTGTTTTTAAAGTCATTTAGAAGAGTATCTTCCTTAAGGCATACCGTAATTATCATATGCTTTATGAGAATGATTGCTAGAGGGATGGTGGTGTAAACATTCATCTTACCCTCTTTTTCAACAACGGGTATGTCTACAATTATAAGTGTGGTGCCGTTATCGCTTTCTATTCTCGCTCTTTCTTCTTCGTCAAGTGCAGCCTTCAAAAAGTCAGCTTCCACATTTAATGCCCTGCTTACGGTATTAATTTCATTCTCATCCGGATTGACAAGGTTTACCCAGACACCATCTTCAAAAGCGTCTGTGGAAATTATTTCGTTGTTTACTGTCTTGAAAATTTCAAGCATTAAAATCACCCTCTCTGGTATGGATTAAATGTCACGGAGGGATTATCTGCCTTGCTTGATATGCCAGGTGACAGGCAAGGCAAACAAAACCCTTTGATTACAACAGTTAAAAAACATCGCTTATGGCAATTGCCGCCAGGGTCACATTCCATGCCTTTCACCTCCATTTTGCAGAATTTACATAAAAAAACCGTCAGCGACAAGCGACGGGGCTCAATTCAGTTGTCAATGTAATTATACTCTTTTTAAATATATATTACAATACATAGTATGCATTTTTTTGATTATTAGTGCATATTAGCCGAGAAAGGGGAATGAGATTTGATTATCTTCTGCAATTATGGTATTTGTTGATTTTTCTCGCAAATACATATAAATATTTGCTTCGAGATAAACGAATAGGACAAATCAATACAAGGAATTAATTACAAAGTTAATTTATAGAATAGCATCAAACTATTTCCATTTTAATCACAAGGTTTTTTTTGTACCATATTATTATGGTATTTTAATTTTATAGGGGGTGCTTGAATGAAAGATAATTTTAGTGAAGATCCGGGTCAACAGCAGGAAGACACCCAGAAGGGAAAATTTCTCACCTTCAGGCTCGGAAGCGAGTCCTATGCCATGCAAATCAGCTATGTAAAGGAAATTATCGGAATTCAGCCTATCACTGAGGTTCCCGAGATGCCGGAATACATTCGGGGGATAATTAATTTAAGAGGGAAAATTATACCGGTAATGGATGTAAGACTGAGGTTTAAAAAGCCTTTCAAGGACTACAATGACAGAACCTGTGTGATTATCGTAGACATCAGGGAAATATCCATAGGTCTTGTGGTAGACAGTGTTTCTGAAGTCATGTTTATTCCGGAGACTGAAATCGTAGAACCCCCTGAGGTTGGAAGGGGAAGCAGCAGGTATATCAAGGCTGTTGGCAAGGTGGGGAACGAAGTAAAACTTATTCTGGACTGCTACAGGCTTATAAACGAAGATGAGGCAAAGTGCATGGAGGACATTAAAAACGGGGGGTTTGATCAATGAGATGGTTCAATAATCTAAAAATCAGTACAAAATTAATTTCCGCTTTTGTGGCTGTTGCGTTAATATCCGGTGTTGTAGGCGCTGTTGGCATATTTTACATTAACCAGATAAAGGATGCATCAGAGAGTATTTATATAAACAATACAAGACCTCTTCCTCAAATGAAAAATGTTGCAGTAGAATTCCAGAAAATCCGTGTCAACATTTTGTACACAATCATGCAGGAAGGCGACAGAAGCACTTACATTGATCAGATAAAAGAAAGTGATGCAATTATTAATAATAGCATGACAGAGTATGAAAAGACAATTTCGGAGGAAGAGAAGCAGGAATTTAAGAATCTGAAGGGTTACCTGGAAAAATACAAGAATTTCAGGGAGCAGCTTATTTCATTAGCACTCCAGGGCAGGCGCGCCGAGGCTTTTGACATAATGCTCAAAGAATTGTTTCCTCTGGCACAGCTCATATATCCATCATATAATTCTTTATTTGATTACAATGTTAAGGCAGCAGACAAGAAAACTAATGAAAACCATAACAGATCCATGGCTGCAACTACAACCATGATAGCATTTATTCTTGCAGGCATGGGATTTGCCATTGGCCTGGGGATATTCATATCACGAGCTGTAAGTAGGCCGGTAAAGGATTTGGTTCATGCTGCCCAAAGCGTTGCAAAGGGCAATCTGGATATAGAACTTGAAATAAAGGGCAAAGATGAAATTGCAGTGCTTGCAGGTGACTTTATGAAAATGGTTGAGAGCATGAATGAGGTTCTGGCAAATATCAACTCTGCCGCGCAGCAGGTTGCCTCCGGTTCAAAACAGGTATCCGACTCAGCCATGGCTTTGTCGCAGGGGGCTACAGAGCAGGCCAGCTCAATCCAGCAGCTTACTGCTTCTCTTGAAGAGATTTCCTCACAGACAAAGCAGAATGCTGAAAATGCCGCTCAGGCAAACAGCCTGGCGGAGAGCGCGAAAGTCAACGCGGCTTCCGGCAATTCACAAATGAAGGAAATGCTGAAGGCTATGGATGAAATTAATAGTGCTTCCGCAAATATTTCTAAAATAATTAAGGTAATTGATGAAATTGCCTTCCAGACGAACATACTTGCTCTTAATGCGGCGGTTGAGGCTGCAAGGGCGGGACAGCACGGAAAGGGCTTTGCGGTCGTCGCCGAGGAAGTCAGGAATCTTGCCGCTCGTTCTGCAAATGCAGCCAAGGAAACCACTGCAATGATTGAGGGTTCCATAAATAAGGTTGAGGAAGGTACAAAAATGGCAAACCAGACGGCTGCGGCCCTGGACAGCATAGTGGAGGGAGTGACAAAGGTTGCAGCTTTGGTGGGGGAAATTGCTGTAGCTTCCAATGAACAGGCTATGGGAATTTCACAGATCAACCAGGGTATAATGCAGGTTTCCGATGTTGTCCAGACAAACTCTGCCACTTCAGAGGAGAGCGCTGCGGCAAGTGAAGAGCTTGCAAGCCAGGCCGAGCTTTTGAAGGAACAGGTGCTAAGGTTCAAACTCAGGAAATCAGCGGGCTCTGAAGTGTTTTCAAGAAGACCTGACAAGATCAATGGTGATGTATTGAGAACCTTGGAGCACATGAAGGAGGGCAAGACTGAGGGGCATAAAAGAATAATCCTTAGCGATAATGAGTTCGGGAAATATTAGAGATAAAGGTCAAAAGGGGATTGCCACCTTTCAACTGACCCATTTTGACCTATTAATATTCCTTCACAAGCAAAGCCCGTGTATATCCACGGTCTTTGCTTGTGGAATCCACATAGAAGCCTCGGCCGTAGTAGAACCTTACAAGGTCCTTGTACTTGGAGGCGGTGTGAAGGCTCACCCTGCTGACTCCTTTAGCCTTGAGCACCTTGTCTACAAGGTTCATCAAAGCCTTGCCTATACCGATATTATGGTATTCAAGTCTTACGCCGAACCTGCTGATATAGGCGGTCCCGTCGGGAAGCAGCTGAACCCGTATGGTTCCTACCGGTGTATTGTCGATTATTGCTATGAACACTTCCTTGGAAGCTATATCTTCGCGAATTGCATCCAAGGATTCTTCAAGCGCTTCCATAGTACCAACCAGACCGGTATCCTGCATGTATTTTTTGAAGGCTTCCTGCATTATGTCCTGGATTGCAGGAGCATCTTCAATTGTGGCCTTCCGGATAATAAACGAAAAATTCATAAAGCCTCACCATCCAAAAATAAATTACCCCATAAGAATTGCCATAACCGCCTTCTGCACATGCAAACGGTTTTCCGCCTCATCAAATATAACAGACTGAGAACCGTCTATGATATCTTCCGTAACCTCATATCCCCTGTATGCCGGCAGGCAGTGCAGAAATATGGCATCTTCCTTTGCGTGGGAGAAGAGGGTGCTGTTTACCTGGTATGGCATAAAGATTTTCACTCTTTGCTCCTTTTCGGCCTCCTGGCCCATGCTGACCCATGTGTCCGTATATATTACGTCAGCGTCCTTGACGGCCTCAACCGGGTCTTCCGTCAGAAGGATTTGCGAGCCGGAAACCTTTGCATCACCCTGTGCCTCGCAAACTATGCTCTGATCACATTCAAAGCCCCTGGGCGAAGCTACTGCAATATGCATTCCAACCTTGGCGCAGCCGTGAAGAAGGGAGTTGGCGACGTTGTTGCCATCACCTACATAGGCCATTTTCAGACCTTTGAGAGTACGTTTGTGCTCATAAACAGTAAAAAGGTCAGCAAGTATCTGACAAGGATGCATAAGGTCCGTAAGGCCGTTGATTACCGGGATTGTTCCATATTTGGCCAGATCCTCAACGTCACTCTGCTTGAAAGTCCTAATCATTATACCGTCTATATATCTGGAAAGCACCCGGGCGGTATCGTATATGGTTTCTCCCCTGCCTAACTGTATGTCGTTTGAGCTGAGGAACAGAGAGTATCCTCCGAGCTGGTACATTCCAACCTCAAAGGACACCCGGGTTCTGGTTGAGGATTTGGTAAATATCATTCCCAGGGTTTTGCCCTTTAAGAGATGATGCTGTATGCCTTCCTTGTTCTGCCTTTTCAGTTTTTCCGCAAGGCTCAGGATTTTTTCCATTTCTTCAAAGCTAAGGTCATAAAGACTGATTAAGTGTTTCATAACGCACCTCCATTTAATATAATTGTGATTACACTGCAAAAAACCATTTTTGCAAGCTTCCGTGAAATAATAGCCTCTTTTACTTTCTGACAGAATATTCATCAAGCGAATATATTTCCATTTTGCTGTCTTTTACGAAGTGTTCGATTACGGAAAGGACAGCATTTACCGTATCCAGCGATGTTATACAGGGAACGTTGTACTCTATTGAGGTTCTCCTGAGAAGAAATCCGAACCTTGACGGTATCTTCCCCTTTGTAGGTGTATTAATAATAAGCTTGAGCATATCATTTTTAATATAATCAATAACCTTATCCTTATGCAGAAGCTCAACTTCTATTCCTGCTTTCGCAAGGTATTCACAGGTTCCTTCCGTTGCGAGCAGCTTAAAGTTCAGACTATACAGCTTTTTAGCGACCTCTGCGCAATCTTCCTTATCCCTGTCTGTAACTGAGAGCAGAACATTTCCTCCTGAGGGTATTTTAAGGCCGGATGCAACAAGGGCTTTGTACAATGCGGAGAAGTAATCCTTGTCCACGCCCATTACCTCCCCTGTTGACTTCATTTCAGGACCCAGGAAGGTGTCAACCGTTGCCAGCTTGGAGAAGGAGAAAACTGGAGCCTTAACGGCGTAGAACTCAGACTCTTTTGCCAAACCCGGTTTATAGCCCAGCTCTTTCAGCTTGCTGCCCATAATAAGCTTTGTTGCGACATTCACCATGGGAATTCCTGTTATCTTGCTCATTATGGGAATGGTACGGCTTGCACGCGGGTTAACCTCAATAACGTAAATCTTTTCGTTCTGATCCAGCACGAACTGGATATTAAAGAGGCCGACGACTTCAAGAGCCTTGGCAAGCTTTTTGGTATATTCCACAATAGTATTTTTTGCTGCTTCGGACAGTGTTCTTGAAGGATATACGGCAATACTGTCTCCGGAATGCACACCTGCTCTTTCAATGTGCTCCATGATTCCCGGTATCAGTACTTCCTCTCCGTCGCAAATGCCGTCAACCTCGGCTTCTTTTCCAACTATATATTTATCAATAAGCACCGGATGCTCTGTTGAGATATCAACGGCCATAGCCATGTATTCATCCAATTCCTTGTCGTTATAAACAATTTCCATTGCTCTTCCGCCCAGAACATATGAAGGTCTTACAAGCACAGGGAAGCCTATGCGGTTTGCTATTGCCCTGGCTTCTTCCAGGGAGAAGGCAGTACTCCCGGGAGGTATGGGTATATCAAGCTCTTCAAGGAGCTTTAAGAATTTATCCCTGTTTTCAGCGATATCTATACTTTCTACGGAGGTTCCCAGAATCCTCACGCCTTCCCTATGCAGAGTTGACGCCAGATTTATGGCGGTCTGCCCTCCAAATTGCACGATCACTCCAATTGGCTTTTCTTTTTCAATAACATCAAGGACACATTCCTTCGTAAGGGGCTCGAAGTAAAGCTTGTCGGAGGTGTCGAAGTCAGTGCTTACAGTCTCCGGGTTGTTGTTTATTATTATTGATTCAATGCCAAGCTCTCTCAAGGTCCTTACTGAGTGAACGCTGCAGTAATCGAACTCAATGCCCTGACCGATTCTTATGGGACCGGAGCCTATTACAAGCACCTTCCGGTTATCTGAAACAATGACATCGTCGCGCTCTTCATAGGTTGAGTAATAGTATGGTGTAACTGCCTCAAACTCTCCTGCGCAGGTATCAACGATCTTGTAAACCGGGTTTATGGGATATTTGTGGCGCAAGTCAAGAATCCTGTCCAAGGGAACTCCCGTAAGGTTTGCGATATATGAGTCGCCAAAGCCGATTTTCTTGGCTCTGGAGTATAAATCATAATCAAGCCATGCTATACCCGCGTTCTTTATTTCTTCAGCAAGCTTTACGATTTTTTTAAGCTTTCTTATAAAGAATTCGTCAATCTTGGTGAGGCTTATGATCTCACCGGCTGTGACTCCCTTTTGAAGGGCCTTGCAAATGGCAAAAATAATCTGGTCGTTGTGCTGCTTGATTGCCTCCATGAGATCTTCCTTGGACATGCTGTCAAACAGGCTCAGCCCAAGCTGGTAGTTGAACTTGACGTCCAGAGAGTCAATGGCCTTTAAAAGAGATTCCTCAAAGGTTCTTCCTATAGCCATTACTTCTCCCGTAGCTTTCATCTGTGTTCCAAGGCGTCTGTCAGCGGTTGAGAACTTATCGAAGGGCCATCTGGGCACCTTTGTAACAACATAGTCAAGTGACGGCTCAAAGCAGGCAGAAGTATTCTGAGTTACTGAATTCTTGATTTCATCAAGATTCAGGCCAAGAGCAATTTTTGCGGTAACCCTTGCGATAGGGTAGCCTGTGGCCTTGGATGCAAGTGCGCTGGAGCGGCTTACCCTTGGGTTTACCTCAATAACGACATACTCGAAGCTGTGAGGGTTCAAAGCGTACTGTATATTGCAGCCTCCCTTTATATCAAGGGCGCGGATTATTTTTATTGATGCGGAGCGCAGCATCTGATATTCAATGTCGGACAGAGTCTGGCTTGGGGCCACAACTATACTGTCGCCCGTGTGGACTCCTACAGGGTCGAAGTTTTCCATATTGCATATGATTATGCAGTTGTCGGCTCCATCTCTCATGACCTCGTATTCAATTTCCTTCCAGCCGGCAACACTCTGTTCCAGAAGCACCTGGTTTATCATGCTGAGCTTCAAGCCCTTCCCGCAGATATATTTGAATTCATCCATATCCTTGGCTATACCCCCGCCAGTACCTCCTAAAGTGTAGGCAGGTCGGATAATTATGGGAAAGCCTACGTTTTGCGCAAATTCTACGGCAGCTTCGAGGGTTGTGACGATTGTGCTGTGTGGCACTTTTTCATTGATTTCCTGCATAGTCATCTTGAAGAGCTCGCGGTCTTCAGCCTTCTTGATAGACTGAAGCGAGGTGCCAAGCAGCTCAATGCCCAGTTCATCGAGTATGCCGTCGGCGGCAAGCTGCACAGCCATGTTGAGGCCTGTCTGGCCTCCAAGGGAGGCGAGTATGCCGTCGGGTCTTTCCTTCCTTATGACCTGCTTCATGAAGTCAAGGGTTATAGGCTCAATATATACCTTGTCCGCCGTATCTGCATCGGTCATAATGGTGGCAGGATTGCTGTTTACCAGCACAACCTCTATTCCTTCTTCCTTAAGCGATTTGCAGGCCTGGGAGCCGGAATAGTCGAATTCGGCGGCCTGGCCGATTATGATTGGGCCGGATCCTATTACGAGAACTTTTTTTATATCATCTCTTTTTGGCATTTTATCCCTCCATCATTTTAACGAAGTCGTCGAAGATGTATGCGCTGTCCTGTGGGCCGGGCGCAGCTTCGGGGTGGTACTGGACGCTCAGTATCGGAAAGCTTTTATGCCTGAAGCCTTCTACGGTTCCGTCATTCACATTCACATGGGTTATGGTCACATCATCTGAAAAATCCTTTTCAAGCGCGTAGTTGTGATTCTGCGAGGTAATGTAGCAGCGTCCCGTTAACAAATCCTTAACGGGGTGATTGCCCCCGTGATGGCCAAACTTCAGCTTATAGGTGCTTCCTCCTAGAGACAGCCCCAGGAGCTGGTGACCCAGACATATTCCCAGAATTGGCTTTTTGCCCAGAAGCTTTTGGATTGTTGCCTTAATGGCAGGCAGGTCTGCCGGGTCGCCGGGCCCGTTCGAAAGAAGGATTCCATCGGGATTGTAGGACATGACTTCTTCGGCGGATGAGAAGGCAGGGAGGATATGCACATTGCAGCCCCTCTTGGCCAAGGAATTAACGATATTGTATTTAACCCCGAAATCCAGAAGCACAACGGTTTTCCCATTGCCAGGCTTATGGAGGGAGGTTTTTGTTGTTACCTCCATTACAAGGTTTCTTTTCTCTGCCTTCTTGAAATTGAGCTTATTTAGCAGAATGTCCGTATTCCCGCACTCCGTGGATATAATTCCGAACATGCTTCCGAACCGGCGTATATGCTGTGTCAGCGCTCTTGTGTCTATGCCTTTGATTCCGACAATATTATGCTTTTTAAAATACTCGTCAGCAGTCATGCTGCTTCTCCAGTTGCTGGGGGAGTCACAAAGCTCCTTGACGATAAAGCCTTGGACATGGGGCTTGTAAGACTCGTTGTCGAATTGGTTGAACCCGTAATTTCCGATAAGCGGGTAAGTCATTGTAACAATCTGGCCGTTGTATGAAGGATCTGTGGTTATTTCCTGATACCCTGACATACAGGTGTTGAAAACGATTTCCCCGGTTGTTTCGCCCAGGTGGCCGAAGGCTTCGCCAGCAAAATATGTTCCATCTTCCAGAACCAATACCGATTTATTCATTCTATCTCTCCTATCTGACGCAAGGGTCACTCCCTCTGATTAGAGGGTATTTCCGAGCAGGAGGCAGTGTCCCATGCTTTTAAATTATTTTTGACAAAATACTGTCAAATGTTGAAATAAAGCTGTCGATGTCTTCTGTTGCAACAATAAGGGGGGGTAAGAGCCTAAGTATATTGCTTCCTATGCTGCCAATAAGATAACCCCTTTCAAAGCACTTGTTCTTTACATCGGAAGCAATTTCCAAGCTGAATTCAATACCTACAATCAAGCCCTTTCCCCTGATTTCCTTAATAAAAGAATACTTTTGCTTCAAGGCGGAAAGCTTCTGAATAAGATGGCTTCCAACAGCGGCCGCGTTTTCCGCCAGGCGGTCGCCGAATACAACGTCCATTACTGCCAGACCTGCTGCGCAGGCTAAGGGATTGCCTCCGAAGGTTGAACCGTGGTCGCCCGGCTCAAAGGCGCTTGCGACAAATTCCTTCGCGCACAGCGCACCGATAGGAACGCCTCCGCCCAAAGCCTTTGCAAGTGTGAAGATATCAGGCTCAATTCCAAAGTGTTCATATGCAAAAAGCTTGCCCGTCCTTCCTATACCAGTCTGGATCTCATCCAAGATCAGCAGCAGTTCCTTTTCGTCGCACAGCTTACGTACACCTTTCATGAACTCGATATCAGCGGGATTTACACCGCCCTCACCCTGTATGGGCTCCAGCATCACAGCACAGGTGCTGTCGGTTATGGCAGCTTTTAAAGCATCAATATCATTAAGCGGTGCATATTTAAAGCCAGGGGGCAGGGGCTTCAGGTGGGCATGGAACTTCTCCTGCCCTGTTGCAGCTAGGGTATTAAGGGTTCTGCCGTGGAAGGACTTTTTCATTGTAATTATCTCATATTTATGGGGCATTCCCTTTTTACTGAAGAACATGCGAGCCAGCTTGATTGCCCCCTCGTTTGCCTCGGCGCCGCTATTGGCAAAAAAGACCCTGTCCGCACATGAGCTTTCAACAAGAAGCTTTGCAAGCTTTGCCTGAGGCTCTATGTAGTATAGATTGGCACAGTGGAGGAACCTTTCCGCCTGCTCTTTAATAGCATTGACTAGTTTGGGGTGGGAGTGGCCAAGGGCCGACACAGCCACACCGGCATAAAAATCAGTGTATTTTCTGCCTTCGGTGTCCCAAAGGTTGATGCCTTTGCCATATTGGAAGCATACGGGCGTCCTGCTCCCGAATGTATTCATGTAGTATTTGCCGTCAAGCTCCATTATTTCATCAAGATGCATAAAACCTGCCTCCTCCGTAAAAAACACAATTTTGATTCTGCTATGTTATAGCTTTTCGCTGCTGTGGTACAGCTTCTTTTCTTTCATAATCATGGTACCTATGCCCTTGTTTGTAAATATCTCCAAAAGTATGCAGTGAGGAATCCTTCCGTCAAGAATATGGGTTCTTCCGACACCTTTTTCCAGAGCTTCAATACAGCCCAACACCTTGGGAATCATTCCTCCGTCTATGGTTTTCCTGCTTATCATGTCGTAAACCTCTTCTGCGGTAAGGGCAGACAGAATATCCTTGCTGTCCCTGGAGGCTTTGACACCCTCTACGTCAGTGAGCAGCATCAGCTTCTCCGCTCCTAGAGCGGCAGCAATTTCTCCTGCTACTGTGTCAGCGTTTATATTGTAGCTTCTTCCGTCAGATCCCACTCCTACCGGTGCAACAACTGGAATGTACTCGTCCTTTGCAAGCAGCTCGATAAGCTTCGAGTTTATTTTGGTTATTTTTCCCACATAGCCTATATCAACCTCTTCGCCTTCGACTACAGTTTTAAGCTGTTCACACTCAAGAAGATTTCCGTCAATGCCGCACAGGCCGATTGCCTTCCCGCCCTTTTGGTTAAGGAGGGAAACGATTTCCTTGTTTGTCTTCCCTACCAGCACCATCTGAGCTATTTCCATCGTCTGGGTGTCCGTAACTCTCAGCCCGTTTACGAATTGGCTCTTGATTTCAAACTTTTGCAGAGCTTTGTTGATGTCAGGTCCCCCGCCATGCACTACGACGGGATTCATGCCTATGTATTTGAGCAGTGTTATGTCTTCCATGACATAGTTCTTAAGCTCTTCATTTATCATAGCGTTTCCGCCGTACTTAATCACAACTGTTTTACCATACAGCTTCTGTATGTAAGGCAGGGCTTCAATCAATATTTCAGCTTTCTTTATTATGGTATCCATAAAATTTTCCATTCTAATATCCTCCTGTTGCTTTATTTATTCAAGTCCGACAGATTCGTCCAAGCCAAGCATAATGTTCATGTTTTGAACAGCAGCGCCGGAAGCGCCTTTGCCCAGATTGTCCAGCCTTGATACAAGCATGATCTGGCTTTCATGCCCGAAAACGTACAGCTCCAGCATGTTTGTGCCATTACAGCCTTTCGGGCCGAGGAAACCGTTCTCAAGGCTGCTTTCAGCTCCGAATGGCATTACCTTTACAAAGTATTCATCTTTATAATAGTCAGAGAGGAATGAGTGCATCTCTTTTGCATCCATGCTTTTGCAAAATAGCCTGGGAAAAAGCGGAATACAAACAGTCATGCCATTAAAATAGCCGCTCACATTTGGAGAAAACAAAGGCGCATATTTAAGAGCGCATACCTTCTGCATTTCAGGCAAGTGCTTGTGGGCAAGGCCCAAAGCATAAAGCTGAGGCCCCTCCATGGCTTTGCATTCTTCATCTGCCTTAAATTGCTCTATTAGCTTCCTGCCTCCCCCACTGCAGCCGGAAGCGGCGTGACATGTGACAGGATAGTCGTTAGGGACAATGCCTTCAATAATGAGGGGATATAATGCGGCAATGAAGCCTGTCGCGTAGCAGCCGGGAACTGAAACTCTTGAAGAATTTCGGATTGCTTTCCGATGCTCCTTGCTTAACTCGGGGAAACCATAAGCCCAGCCTTCCTGAGTCCTGTGTGCAGTGCTTGCGTCGATAATTTTTGTGAGATTGTTCTCAACAAGGGAAACAGCTTCTCTTGCTGCGGCATCAGGAAGGCAAAGGAAAGCTATGTCAGCCTGGTTCAGGAGCTTCCTTCTCTCCTCAGTATCCTTGCGCTTTTCAGGATCAATCCTAAGCACCTCTATATCAGAACGCTTTTCCAGGCGCTCGTTGATTTTCAGGCCTGTAGTACCCTCCTGGCCGTCAACGTAAACCTTAAACTTCATTATATAACACCTCCGATGTAAGGGTACACTCCTATATGAGTTACAGGCTCAGCTTGGATATTAAGGAGTGGCCTCTTTAACAGCTCGACTACATAATTATACATTGCAATGCATAAAAATTCAAGTGTATTTATTTTATACTTCAATCGGTAAGCTAACATCAGCAGCATCAATTGTTCCCTTCCTGATTGCTTCTAATACTTTTTCCTTATCTTTTGCGATTATCTGTATCATGCCTTTTTTCGGCATTTGTTCTTAAATTCTAAAATTACGAATTGAAGATTTTATGCAAAGTATTTATTTGTTTTATGCGGAGAAATATTGGTTATTCTAAGTTTAGACCCGTTTTTAGAGAGAGGGAGAGTTGATTTAAGAACCTTTATGTATGGCGTTAATAGAAACCTTGATTTGAAGAATATCTAAGAGTACTACAATTATGCCCTCTTCTAAAGAGATTAAATCAAAGACATGTTCAAGCATGAACGCATCAGAATACTTGAGTGTTCATTATCGGAGAAAATATTCTGGTACACTAAACCAGATTGAGAAGCATAATCTTAAAAATGCTCCTGTTTATCTTGAGGACAATATATTTCCCATAATTTGCTCATAAAGGAATGTTGAATAATGTCGAAAAATATTAGGACGGATGATATTATTATATGTTTTTTAAATTGCTCAAAGGGTATTAAAATTTCATATTTAAATTATACCTACATTTTTTGAAAGAGGGTATTTTTATGAGATGGAGTCTTAAATGGAAAATGCAAGCGCTTTTTATTGTCAGTGTGGTATTGCTGAGTAGTATTATTTTTGTTTCCATTGACCGGGAGGTCAGTGAATTTATGAAGCTGGACGCCATGAAAAAATTGGAGGGAATGTCTTCGCTGGGGATTAGTATTCTCGAAAACAAATATAGAGGAGAGTGGACCATAAAGGAAGGCCAGCTATATAAAGGAGATAATTTAATAAACGGTGAAACGGAAGTAGTGGACTATATAAGGAACAATGCCGGTGCGTCAGCTACTATTTTTCTGAAGGATGTAAGAGTTGCCACTAATGTGAAAAAGGATGGGAAAAGGGTTGTTGGCACCAAGATATCCGAAACTGTGGCAAATGCAGTATTAAACCAAAAAGAGAATTATTTTGGAGAAGCTGATGTTGTAGGGATACCTCATTATGCAAAATATTCTCCAATTAAAAATAAAGAAGGAGATATTATTGGTATATGGTTCATGGGTATTGAGAGTAAAACTGTTAATCAAGAGATCAATAAGATAAGGCTTAACATTGGAATTATAAGCATCGTTCTTACTCTGCTGGTTCTTTTTATAATAGTAGTGTTTGCAAATTCTATTATTAAAAAGATCAAATATATTCAAGATATACTCAAGGAAGTGGCTTCCGGAAACCTTAATGTTAGGGCTGATATCCGCAGCACGGATGAAATTGGTGATATTGCCATTCATACCAATAATATGGTATCAAGTATAAAAAGCTTGCTTTCAGATGCATATGAAATGAGTGCTTCTGTTGCAGCAGCTTCTCAGCAGGTGCTTGCCTCTTCTGAGGAAATAACAAAGAGCTCGGAACAGATTGCTATAGCAATGTCGGAGTTGGCAAAGGGCGCCAGTGAGCAGGCGTTGTCTACGGAGAAGGGTAATACTCAGATTGTGGAACTGGTTGGGGGTCTCGACAGGATAGTAAAGAATATGGAAGATGCTAAAAAGCTTGCAAAACTGGCGGGGGAAATGGTTGATAAAGGTGAAAGAGCTATGCGTAACCAGGAACTGAAAATGTCGGAAAACAAACAGGCTACCCTCAATGCAGCAAAGGTGGTCAGCGGACTATCAGATAAATCAAATGAAATTGGACAAATTGTAGAGCTTATAACAGGAGTTGCCGAACAAACAAACCTTCTGGCTTTGAATGCTGCAATAGAGGCTGCCAGGGCAGGGGAACAGGGAAAAGGGTTTGCAGTAGTTGCGGAAGAGATCAGAAAGCTTGCAGAACAGTCTAAAACGGCATCAACAAGGATAAGTAAGCTTATCAAAAATGTTCAGTATGATGTTAACCAGGTTGTGCTGGAGACAGGAAAAGCACAAGTTGCGGCAGAAGAACAAGACAAGAGTGTTGGGGAAGTAGTCAAGGCTTTTGAAGATATGACACAAGTGGTGTCCTCCATCGCAACAAATATTGAAGCAGTAGCAAAAGCCGCAGATAGCTTAAATATGAATGCTGGGAGCACTGCTGAAGCCATAAGTGATATAGCAAGTATATCCCAGGAAAGTGCAGCAGGCACTGAAGAAGTTGCAGCATCAGCTGAGCAGCAAACAGCAATTATTCAGCAAATTGCACAATCTGCAGAAAATATGGCAGGGCTTGCGGCTGAAATGCAGCAAAGCATACAAAAATTCAGCATATAAGCTTGTACTAATCTTCTGTATTATTAATGCAACCCGCATAGCTGAGTTTTAAGCTTATATAGATGAACCCGTATGTATTTGCAATGCATAAAAATTCAAGTGCATTTATTTTATGCAAAGTAACTAAATAGAAAGAATTATTTTGTCAAAAAGTATAGTAGTTTATATATGGGGGCTAGTGCTATATTTATTATGTAATCAACACTAGAATGTGTAATTTTATTGGGAGGTTAAAAAATATGGCAAGCGTAAAGTTAAAGAATATCTACAAAAGATATCCCGGTGGCGTTACTGCCGTTAGCGACTTCAATCTGGATATTGAAGACAAGGAATTTATAATTCTGGTTGGTCCTTCAGGCTGCGGTAAGTCAACAACTCTCAGAATGGTCGCAGGCTTGGAAGAAATTTCCGAAGGACAGCTCTATATAGGAGATAAGCTGGTTAATGACGTAGCTCCCAAGGACAGGGATATTGCAATGGTTTTCCAGAACTATGCGCTTTATCCGCACATGACAGTTTTTGAAAATATGGCTTTCGGCCTCAAGCTCAGAAAGGTTCCCAAGGATGAGATAAAGAGAAAGGTTTTGGAGGCTGCAAAAATTCTTGATATTGAACATCTGCTGGACAGAAAGCCAAAAGCTCTCTCTGGCGGTCAGAGACAGAGGGTTGCGGTAGGCCGTGCAATAGTTCGTGAGCCTAAAGTGTTCCTCTTTGACGAGCCTTTGTCAAATCTTGATGCAAAGCTCAGGGTTCAGATGAGAACTGAGATAAGCAAGCTTCACCAGAGACTCCAGACCACGTTTATATATGTTACACACGACCAGACGGAAGCCATGACAATGGCATCAAGAATAGTTGTTATGAAGGATGGATACATACAGCAGGTTGATACTCCCACTTCACTTTATGACAGACCTTGCAACCTCTTTGTTGCAGGCTTCATAGGAAGCCCTCAGATGAACTTCATCAATGCCAAGGTTGAAAAGCGCGGAGGAGAAATACACCTTCTTTTCGGAAAAGACGATATCAAGCTTCCGGAGGGCAAGGCAAAGAAGATTGAGGGCACTGACTACATCGGCAAGGAAGTTATCATGGGTATCAGGCCTGAAAATATACACGATGAAGCAGTGTTCATCGAGTCAATGCCTGACAGCATAGTTGAAGCAAACGTAGAAGTTGTTGAAAACCTGGGTTCGGAAACTTATCTGTACATGGTTATAGACAATATAAACATAACGGCAAGAGTTAACTCAAGGTCCAAGGCAAAAGCAGGGGACGTTGTAAAGGTGGCATTTGATGCCAACAAGATCCACCTGTTTGACAAGGAAACCGAAAGAACAATTATTAACTAAAAACAACAATTTCCGAAAAGAGGAAGAGTTAAAATTCTTCCTCTTTTGTTTTTTTGATGTATAATATAAGGGGGGTGAGGATAGTGTTCGTGAAGATTCTCCAAAACTATGCGGCTCAAGTCAGGGAGGTTATCAATGCTGATTTCGGTGTTGCCGATGAAGCGGCAAACATAATCGCATGTTCAGATGAAACAAAAATTGGCAGCAAGAGCCCTGAAATTTTTGAATTTATACAATCAAGCAGCGTTGATGCCGCATACGGCAGCCTAACCTTAAAAAAACTCTTTTCAAGAAACAAGCTGGATTTTGTTGTCTTTGTCTTTTCCCGTGGAGACACGGCATCAAGATATCTGTCTCTTGCCTCGTTAAACATTGCCGCCATGAAGGCAAGCTATGATGAAAGGTATGACAAGAATAACTTTATTGCCAGCATAATGACGGACAAGCTCCAGGCAGAGGATATTCCCGCACGGGCCAAGGAGCTTCATATTGCGTATAACGCTTTCAGAATTGTAATGATAGTCAGAACCGAAGGTTCAAAGGAGTCCTGTGTTCATGAGGTTATTCACGGCTTGTTCCCAAACAGGGGGAAGGACTTTATAATTACACTTGACAGGGAAAGGACTGTCCTTGTAAGGGAACTGAAAGCCAATAACGATTACAAGGAAGTCGAACGAACTGCTCATGCCATTGCAGATACACTCAGCACTGAATTGATGATAAAGTCTTATATAGGCATAGGCACCATAGTTGACAACATCATGGACATAAGCCGGTCCTTTAGTGAAGCTCAGACATCTCTGACAATAGGACGAACCTTTGCAGAAGACAAGTGTATATACAGCTACAGCAATCTTGGAGTCGGAAGGCTGGTTTACCACATCCCGGAAGAGAACTGCAGGTTGTTTATGAACGAATATTTCCGGGATGAAGCTTTTGATTTTTCAGATGCTGAAACGATGCTGACGATTCAAAAATTCTTTGAAAACAATCTTAATATAAGTGAGACCGCAAGGCAGCTTTTTGTTCACAGGAACACCCTGGTATACAGGCTTGATAAAATTCAGAAGAGCACGGGCCTTGACCTTAGAAATTTTGATGATGCAATTACCTTCAAGGTTGCTATGCTGGTAAAAACATTACTTGACAATAAAGAAAAAACAAAGCAGTAATTTTTTTATGATAAAGAGGATTTTTTATTTTGTTGTAGAAGTAATTAGGTCAGGGGTGTTAGTGTGATAGAATTTGTAAATGTTACCAAAAGATACTCAAACGGCACGGTTGCACTGAAAGACGTCAATCTGAAGATAAACAAGGGAGACTTTGCTTTTGTTGTCGGATCAAGCGGGTCAGGAAAGTCCACTCTCATTAAGATGATTTTAAAAGAGGAGGATGCAACTCAGGGCGAGGTTTTCGTAAATGGATACAGTGTTTCCACTATGAGCAGAAAGCAAATTCCATTTCTAAGAAGGAGTCTTGGCATAGTATTTCAGGACTTCAGGCTGCTGCCCAACAAGACGGTTTACGAGAACGTTGCCTTTGCCATGCAGATAACAGAGGCAATGCCTCGCGACATAAGGCGCCAGGTGCCTATGGCCTTGGCATTGGTTGGCTTGAGCAGAAAGGCAAATGTTTATCCAGGCCAGATGTCAGGCGGTGAGCAGCAGAGAGTTGCGCTTGCGAGGGCTTTGGTGAACAACCCATGCCTGCTGGTGGCGGATGAGCCTACCGGGAATCTTGATCCTGAGACATCATGGGAAATAATGAAGCTTTTAAGTGAAGTAAACTCAAGGGGCACCACGGTAGTTGTGGCAACCCATGAAAAAAGCATCGTGGACTCTATGAAGAAGAGGGTTATAGCCATAGACAAGGGTGTTATTGTAAGAGACCAGGAGAAAGGACTGTACGGGTATGAAGATAAGGACAACCAGCTATATAATTAAAGAAGGTCTGGTTAATTCATACAGGAACAAGCTGATGTCTCTTGCGTCAATTGTTATCGTGGCGGCATCCTTGTTCATTTTCGGCATTTTTGTTGTAATAACCATTAACCTCGGCCAGCTTACCAAGGACCTCGAAGAGCAGCCTCAGCTGAGAGTCATCTGTCAATATGACCTGGATGACTCCCAGGTGCAGTTGATTGAAGACAGCATCAGGCAGAACGGCAAAATTGACCAGTTTACAAGGATATCCAAGCAGGATGCCTTCAACAAGGTCAAGGAAATGTTCGCAGAAAACGCCGGATTGCTGGAGGGCTTGGATGAAAGCTTCCTTCCTGTCAAGTTCCATATCAAACTGAAAAATGGAAGCGAAGGAGCTGCGGTATCGGAGGAGCTGAAAAAGATTGAAGGCGTGAAGAAGGTTGACTATCCGAAAGAAATTTTCGAATCTATTTCCAGGCTTTCATACTGGGTAAGGATGGCCAGCATAACATTAATAGCAATTTTGCTAATCATTGCCATGTTTATTATTTCAAATACGATAAAGCTAACTGTCTTTGCGCGGAGAAAAGAAATCAGCATCATGAAATATATTGGCGCAACAGATTGGTTTATACGCTGGCCTTTTATCATAGAAGGTGTTATAATAGGAATGTTGGGTGCTTTGGTGGCTTTTGGCAGCTTGGGCTTATTGTTCAAAGCTCTGATGGAGGTATTTGCCAGAGATTTAGTGTCCTTAAGTTTTGGGCAGCTCAAGTTAATTGGGGTAAGCGACATATGGGGGCAGTTGATTTCCCTGTGCATGCTTATAGGCTGCAGCGTCGGGGCTATAGGAAGTGTGATATCAATAAGAAAATATCTTAATGTTTAAATATAAATTTTTGTCAGGGGAGGAGTCAGACCTGTGAAAAAAATCGCTCTATATTGTGTCTTATTCATGGTTACATGTCTTTTGGCGGTGCCGGCATCTGCGGATCAGCTGACAGACGCGCAGAAACAAAAAAGCACCGTTGATAAGCAAAAGGCTGCTATAGAAAAGGCAAAGAGGGAAGAAAAAAAGAAGAAGGACGCCATTGAGGCGGAGAAGAAAAAGGTTGTAGGGACTCTTACCCAAGAACAAAAGGAATACCAGCAGGTTGTCGGAGAATTAAAAAAGATAGACGAAGAAATAAAATCCATTGAAGAATGCATAGAGGAAGCTGAAGCTAACTACAGAAAGCAGCAGGAGCTTTTCAAGACCAGAATGAGGGTTATGTATGAAAACACAGACTACACGTATTTTGAAACACTTATACAGTCAAGGAGCTTAAGTGAATTTTTTGAAAGAATTGAGCTCGTAACTCTTATTTCAAAGAAGGATAAAGAGATAGTAGAGCTTATGAAAGCCGCAAAACAGGATATTGAGTATAAGAAGGCCGAGAAGGAGAAGCTTCAGGCTCAGGTGCAGAACAAGGCAAGCCAGAAGCAGAAGGTACTGGCCACTCTTCAGGTGTCAAGGGCGGATCTTGATAAGGAAATAAAGAGAATAAATACAAAGCTTAATCAACTGGAGGCCCAGGAAGACGAGCTTGAAAAGCAGTCTGCGGAGCTGGAAAGCCAGATTAAGGCACTGCAGGCAAAAAACACAAAATACGCAGGCGGTACTATGAAATGGCCTGTTCCAAGCTCGGGAAGCATTTCATCTTATTTTGGCAACAGGCTGCACCCTATTCTAAAAAAATACAGAATGCATACAGGGATTGATATAAATGCTGCCAGCGGCGCATCAATTATCGCTGCTAACAAAGGTACGGTAATGCTCTCCGGATGGCAGAGCGGATATGGATATACGGTAATAGTGGATCATGGCGGCGGCATCAGTACTCTTTACGCACATTGCAGCAGATTAGTGGCTGCTGTCGGCCAGAACGTTGAAGCGGGAGAAGTTATAGCAAAGGTAGGAAGCACAGGATTATCTACGGGATCACACCTGCATTTTGAAGTCAGAAATAACGGTACTCCCGTTAATCCGCTTGACTATGTGAGTCCTTAAGGCAGGGGGAAATTCTTTCTGAATAACGGGAATGCTTATCAGTTAAGAAATACCATTAAATTAAATATTAGCCGTTGATTACCCGGGTAAATTCCGGGTTTATTACTGTAAAAACAGACATATATATAGATAATAAATACGAAATAAGAGAAAGAAATTCAACAATAAAAAATGGGACGAGGGAGTGTTAGAATTTGAAAAAGAATAGAAGCGTGCTGCTGGGGATAGTAGCCCTGGTTGCAGTAACATCCATAATTACCTTTGCTGTATCATCCCTGATATTTTACGGCACCGAACTGATGTCGCCAAAGTACCAGATATATTTCGATGCGTCGAAAGTCAATATTGAGAATATAAAAAAATTTAACAAGGTAAGAAGTATTCTAAAGAGCGAGTACTTCCAGAATGTAGATGAGAATGTCCTGCTTGAGGGGGCTGTAGCGGGAATGGCGGACTCTCTTAAGGATCCCTATACCGTATATTTCAACAAGGAACAAATGAAAATGTTTATGGAGAAGTCCGAGGGCAGCTATGTGGGAATAGGCGTATCCATTTCAATGGATAACAACGGGCTTCTTACAATCATCGAGCCTTTTGAAAACTCCCCTGCCAAAGCTGCAGGACTGATACAGGGCGATAAAATCATAAGGGTTGATGGGACTGACGTGACAGGCCTTAAAGATGAGAATATGATTATAAGCATGATTAAGGGAAAAGAAAACACCGTTGTTAAAATAACGGTTTACAGGCCCTCGGAGGGCAAGTCCATTGAATTTGAAATGGTGAGAAAAAAGATTGAGATTGTAAATATTAGAAGCGAGGTTCTGCCGGGGAACATTGGCTATATCAAGCTGATCATGTTTGACAGCCATATTGCGAGGGATTTTGAAAAGAGATTGAATGAACTCCTGGCAAAAGGCATAAAAGGTTTGGTTATAGATGTGAGGGATAATCCCGGAGGTGATTACGGCCAGGTGGTTTCCATTGCCGACAGGCTGCTTCCTGAAGGCCTTATAGTATATACGGAGGATAAGCAGAGGAGAAAAAATGAGGAGAATTCCGACAAGAGGGCTTTGGAGCTCCCCATTGCAGTCCTTATTAACAATAACAGCGCAAGTGCCTCCGAGATACTTGCAGGCGCCTTGAAGGATCACAAAAAAGCTACTCTTGTGGGCACAAGAAGTTTTGGCAAGGGACTGGTTCAGACGGTTAAATGGCTTGACGACGGATCGGGCATAAAAGTAACAATTGCCAAGTATTTTACACCATCAGGGGTATGTATTCAGGATATTGGAATAGCGCCGGACATAGAAGTGAAATTTGATGAAAAATATGCTAACATTCCGGTCTCACAGATACCAAGGGAGGACGATATACAGCTCAAACAGGCGATTGAGTGCATAAAAAATTCCAATTCTCCATAAACTACCTCCAGTGGAGGTGCAGAAACAATGAAGGATTCTGATGAAAAGCTTAAATATGAAGTCGCACAAGAGCTTGGGCTGTTCGAAAAGGTAAAAAATTTCGGCTGGAAAAGTCTGACCGCCAAAGAAACCGGAAGAATTGGCGGATTGATAACAAAAAGGAAGAAAATGGCTCAAGAGCAAAAGAACCAACATGATGGGGGTTAAAGGTGTATAAAAATCTTGCTTACATTTATGATAAGCTCATGGAGGATGTAAGCTATAAAAAGTGGGTCGATTATGTTGAAGAGATATTCAAGCTGAACAAGGTTAAGCCTGGGAGCGTTCTTGACCTTGGTTGCGGGACAGGCAGTTTTACTCTCGAAATGGCCAAAAGAGGTTATGAAATGATAGGAGTGGACCTGTCCTGTGATATGCTTTCCTGTGCTAGAAACAAAGCGCTTGCTGGAGGATTGGACATACTATTTCTGAACCAGGACATGACCAGATTTGAATTGTATGGCACTGTAGATGCCGTGGTATGCCTGATGGATAGTGTAAACTACATTACCCGCAAAAAAGATCTTAAAAAGATGTTCCGCCTTGTCCGCAATTACCTTAACCCCGGAGGCCTGTTTGTATTTGATGTAAATACAGCCTATAAGCTTGAAAAGGTTTTGGGTAACAATATCTTCTATTTTGTTGATGATGAAGTTGCATATATATGGAAGAACCGCTTTGACCGCAAAACAAAAATCTGTGAATTCGACCTTACCTTTTTTGTTAAGGAAGGGGATGTTTTCAGGAGGCATGACGAGACTCATTATGAGCGGGCTTACACATCGGAGGAGCTTAAAGAGCTGTTGGATACTTCGGGCTTGAGACTGCTGGGGGTTTATGATGAAATGAAATTCAAGCCTTTGCGCAAAGTCAGCCAAAGAGCATTCTTTGTATGTGCGAAGCCTTGATTATTACAGGAAATGTGCTCAAAAATTGCTTGCTGCGAAAAGTATATTTTTAAGTCGATGCGGAATAATAGATTCAGATAAGTATTTATGGTAACTTAATAATACTATGCTGGATTGGCAATGGAAATAAATTTCTGGAGGATAGTTTCTCCCGACTCCAAAGGAATAGCTCATTGCCATAGTACTATTAATTAATCAATGAAACATTCTTAATTGACAATGTGTCAGATTATGTGTTACTATTTATGTAATTGTTTAGTAAGAGCAAAGCTTGTTCGACTAGCAGTAAGTAATTATTTCAGGAGGAATGAAGGAATGGAAAGAGGAAGAGTAAAATGGTTTAATGCTGAAAAAGGTTTTGGCTTTATCGAAAGAGATGGCGGAAACGATGTTTTTGTTCATTTTTCAGCAATAAACATGGAAGGATTCAAAACATTGGAGGAAGGCGCAGAGGTTGAATTTGAAGTGGTTGAAGGAGCAAAGGGACCTCAGGCTGCTAATGTTCAGAAGGCTATGTAATTAAAGTTTTTATACTTTAACATATATTGAAATAGCCCAAAAAGCCCTGGTATAATACAATACCAGGGCTTTTTACAAGGATGCAGGACAAGGGTATACTCCGCCGCTATCTACGGTCATGCTTGCTGCGGGATATCCTTTTGAAAAAGGAGGAGCTATGGAAGACTATATTGTAAGAGCTATTGCAGCAGAAGGCACTGTCAGGGCATTTGCCGCAGTAACCACAGAAATGCTGAGAGAAGCTAAAAGGATACACGGCCTGTCGCCAGTGGCCTCAGCTGCGCTGGGAAGAACCATGACGGCTGCAGCTATGATGTCAATCCAGCTTAAGGGCGTGGAGGACAGCCTGACAATCCAGGTTAAGGGAGACGGGCCTCTGGGGGGGATAATTGTTGTATCGGACACATTTGCCAATGTCAGGGGTTATGTTCACAATCCAAATGTCCACATTCCTCTTAACATATCTGGGAAGCTTGATGTTGCTGGTGCTGTAGGCAGAGAAGGGTATCTTAATGTAATTAGGGATTTCGGCTTGAAGGAGCCATATATAGGGCATGTTAGGCTGGTGTCAGGAGAAATAGGCGAGGATCTGGCATACTACTACGGAACTTCAGAACAAATACCGTCAGTTGTATCTCTTGGCGTTCTTGTTGACAAGGATGAGGGGATATCGAATTCAGGAGGCTTTATCATTCAGTTGATGCCTGGAGCGGGTGATGACATTATTGATTTTCTTGAAGATAAGATTAAGACCATTCCTCCGGTGACGGCTATTCTGCAGGAGGGTAAAAGTCCTGAGGACATATTGGAAATGGTTTTAGGTGAAAAGGGATTGAAGCTTGTCGACTCCATGGTATGCAGATATTCCTGCAGCTGCTCCAAGGAGAGGATGGAGAGGGCATTAATAAGCCTGGGCAGAGATGAAATAAAGGAAATAATCGACGAACAGCACGGCGCAGAATTACATTGCCATTTCTGCAACACCAAGCATCAGTTCAGTGAGGAGGAGCTTAAAGACTTGCTGAAAAATGCCTGAGAAATGCTTTGGGCATTTTATTGCAAATCAGTCACGTTAAACAAAGAAAGAAATCGCTTCTGTAAGTATTAGGGTGCTATGTTAAGATAATTTTAAATATACCTGTAATTAGATATTGACTTTGAAGTATAATTTTTGTATACTATTCATTGTCACTTGACGGAAGCACTCTTGGGCGCTTAGCTCAGCTGGGAGAGCACCTGCCTTACAAGCAGGGGGTCGTAGGTTCGATCCCTACAGTGCCCACCAAGATTAACCGATGTTGCGAAAATGGCAATAAATGAATGTTGACAAATCAGCATTTGCTGCCTATAATGATTAAGCACTGTTGGTTAGAAGTGTGGCCCGGTAGTTCAGTTGGTCAGAACGCTAGCCTGTCACGCTAGAGGTCGAGGGTTCGAGCCCCTTCCGGGTCGCCAATTTGCCCAGATAGCTCAGTCGGTAGAGCAGAGGACTGAAAATCCTCGTGTCGCTGGTTCGA
>JAOACY010000003.1 GCA_026417615.1 Clostridia bacterium | reverse complement strand
CCTCAGGGATTCCGCTTAAGTATTTGTTTGTGAGAATGCCCTGATCCAAAGGGCAGAAGGCAATGCATCCAATTCCTTCCTCATCCAGGACATCCAAAAGACCATTTTCAATCCAACGGTTGAACATGGAGTAAATGGGCTGGTGTATGAGGCAAGGTGTTCCAAGCCTTTTTAATATTTGGGACGCCTTTTTGGTGTTTTCGGCATCATAGGAGGAAATTCCGGCGTACAGAGCTTTTCCCTGCCTTACGGCAAGATCAAGAGCCCCCATTGTTTCTTCAAGGGGAGTTTCAGGGTCGAAACGGTGCGAATAGAAGATATCTACATAGTCAAGCCCCATCCTTTTTAAGCTTTGGTCAAGGCTTGCAATCAAGTATTTTTTTGACCCCCATTCGCCGTAAGGTCCTGGCCACATATAATATCCTGCCTTGGTGGATATTACAAGCTCGTCTCTGTATGAGGCAAAGTCGGTTTTTAACAACCTGCCGAAATTTTCTTCTGCCGATCCGGGAACAGGGCCATAATTGTTTGCCAGGTCAAAATGCGTAATTCCCAAATCGAAAGCCTTTCTGACCATAGCTCTCATATTCTCCATTGTATCCACGCTTCCGAAATTATGCCAAAGTCCGAGCGAAATTGCCGGGAGCTTAAGCCCGCTCCTACCGCAGCGGCGGTATTGCATATTATTGTATCTGTCCTCATTTGCCTGATAAATCATAAAAACCTCCTTAACATGTTAGCTTGTTTTCATGCTGCCTGAAATCTGAAGGCACTTTGCCGATGAATTTTTTAAAGGTTTTATTAAAGCTTACTGAGTTATTGAAGCCACACAGGCAGGCTATTTCAAGTATGGTTTTATCGGTACCTCTCAAGTATTCTACTGCACGGCTCAGCCTTTTTTTTATTATATATTCCATAGGGCTAATGCCTATATATTTTTTAAAAAAAGTTGAAAAATATGAGCTGTTCATGTGAGCTATGCCTGCAAGATCTTTCAGCGATATTTCTGAGGCAAGGTTTGAATCAATATAATCAATAACCTTGTTTACTATCAGAAGATCCCTTTTCCTTTTGGCGGAATCATCGTTTCCATCGTTTTTAATATATCCGAAATAACGGGTAAGAACAACAAGAATGCTTAATAGCTTGACTTTTATCATTAATTGGTATTCCGGAAGCTTATTAATAAACTCGTCCTCAATTTCACGAAAAAGCCTTCTTAATTCAGCAGAAGCCTTGTTGCTCCTTTCAATGCGGTTTTCAAAAAGCTCATTGCGATTAAAAAAAATATCAAGATATCGCTGATCAAACAGATTGCTCTCAAAGGACCAGATAAACCTAGGATCAAACATAATAACGGTATTTTCAAGAACTATTGACGGCTCTATATGTATTATACCGTGAGCTTCAATGTTATTAAATACAAAAATGTCATCCGGCTCAATATCGTAAAGCTTCCCTTCAATATTGTATATTCCTCTGCCTGATTTTACAAAGGAAAGCTCGAGTTCATTATGGCATTCATATTTGAGACCTTTTGTCTGGGGAGTTAACCGATAATTTTTAAAATGCAGCAGATATTTCCCTTCTATTTCAATATATTCATCCAGCAAATTATCATCATTCCTTCGGCAACTGATAAGGCTATTTTATCATCATAATAATATTAAGACAAGGAATTTTTAATTCAAGTTGCTTTGTACACATATTCAGTGTCCAAATGCATGTACTTTACGCAATGACAGTATTTATAATTTATTTTAAAATATATTTGAAAATATGGAGAGCAAGCGATGAGCAATGAAAAAAAACCAACATGGATATGGTATCCGGGAGATTTTGAAATATGGCTTAATATGAAGGTTTCCATGAGACGCACTGAAAGAGGCAGGATTGTTCCTCCAATCTGGAGGATGGATACCTTCTATCCATGTGTCAAATTCAGAAAGAAAGTAAAACTGATATCTGAAGAAGAAATAATTATTGATGCTGAGGGAGAGTACAACCTTTCAATTTCTGACAGAATTATACACACCAGTAAGAATTTTATACTTCCTGAAGGCGAAAATGAACTTGTAATCACAGTATATAACCCTTCAAGCATACCATCTGTGTTTGTACGGGGAAAAACTATTATATCTGATGATTCTTGGGAGGTTTCCTGCGGAAATCATATATGGCTGAAGGCGGATTTCTGGAATTTCAATTCTCCCGAACAGCCTCCTTCCGGATACAGGCTTGCACTTTCTGAAATAAAACCAGAAATTGTTCAGAGTTTGGGAAAATCAGTTTTATATGATTTTGGTAAAGAAAGCTTCGGTTATATAATCCTTGAGGGTATAGAAGGTAAAGGAAAGGTTAGCTTGTATTATGGAGAATCAAGGGAAGAGGCTATGGCGTCAAATAGCTGCGAGCTTTTAGACATTATTGAATTTAAGCAAGAGCATCCATCAAGGGTAACACTTGAGCATTCAAGAGCCTTCAGATTTGTTTTGGTTAAGACCGATGACAATGTGAAGCTTAATAGCATTTCTGCCCTTTATGAATACCTGCCTGTAGAATACAGGGGTAAATTCAAATGCTCTGACGAGCAGATAAACAAAATATGGGATACATCGGTTTATACTCTGCATCTTAACACAAGGGAATTTTTTGTAGATGGAATTAAAAGAGACCGTTGGGTTTGGTCAGGAGATGCATACCAGAGCTTTTTGATGAATTATTATTCTTTTTTTGACCTTCCAGTGACTAAAAGAACCTTGATAGCCTTAAGAGGAAAGAATCCGGTTGAAACGCATATAAACCATATAATGGATTATTCCTTCTACTGGTTTATGGGCTTATACGACTATTACCTGTATACAGGAGATATTGAATTTATTGCTAAATTATATAAAAATGCACTTGGCTTGATGCAGTTTTGCCTTGATAGAAGGAACAAGGACGGTCTGATGGAAAATTATCCTGAAGATTGGGTTTTTGTAGATTGGGCGGATATGAATAAGGAAGGGGAGCTGAGCTTTGAGCAGCTATTGCTTTGCAGAAGCCTTGAGATTATGGAGGAGCTTTCGCTCCTTTTGGGAGATGTTGAAAAAAGCTGCTATTTTGGCAAAATAGCTAAAAGGCTCAAGACATATATAAATGAAATTTTCTGGGATGAAGAGCAAGGAGGTTATATTAATGACCGGTGCAAGGGAGTAAAGAGCAAGCATGTAACAAAATACACCAATATGTTTGCAGTGTTGCTTGGATATTCTGACCAAAATGGTATTGAAACCATTAAAAATAAGGTGCTTCTTAATAATACTGTTCAGAAGATTAAGACTCCTTACATGCGTTTTTATGAGCTTGCGGCTCTTTGTGAAATAGGAGAGCACAAATATGTGGTTTCTGAAATAAAGAGTTATTGGGGAGGGATGCTGGATTTGGAAGCTACATCCTTTTGGGAAGAATATAACCCAGAACTGCCTATAGAAAAGCAGTATGAAATGTATGGAAGAAAATTTGGTAAAAGTCTTTGTCATGCATGGGGTGCAAGCCCTATATATTTACTTGGAAAATATTTTCTGGGGGTCAGGCCATTAAAACCAGGATATGAGGAGTATGAAGCAAGGCCAAATCTTGGAGGACTTGAATGGATTGAGGGAACTGTTCCGCTTCCAGGTGGCGAAGTTAATGTGTATATGGATAGAGGCTGCATAAAAGTAAAAAGCTCTTTTGGCAAAGGCAAGCTAAGGTTCTATAGCATTTCTGAACCCACAGCGTCAATCGGAGAGGTTTTATCTGAGGGAAATGGTATGTACAGCATTAACATTGAAATTGATAAAGAAGTTATAGTTAAAGGGGGATTTTTAAAGTGAGGAAGTTTCACCATGATAGACCTTTGCTTTTTGAGCCTTATGAATGGCAGGTAGTCGAAAAGCAATATTCTGAACAATCAAACAAAAGGAATGAAACTGTATTTGCACTGGGCAATGGGTATATGGGAATGAGAGGAAGCTTTGAGGAGGGCTTTTGGGGAAATCCAGAAAATGCAGCTCCTGCTACCTATATCAATGGGATTTATGAGTATAAGGACTATGTATATCTTTGGAAAAGGCCTGGATTTCCTGACAGGACACACTCTATACTTAATGTGCCTGATGCATCTGGACTCTCGTTTTATATCGACGGGGAAAAGGTTGATATGACACCGGAACGTGTTGAAAACTACAATAGAACTCTTGACATGAAAAGGGGCTTGCTTTCAAGAAGTTACAGATGGACTTCAAAAGAAGGCAAGATTATTGATGTTTGCTTTAAAAGATTTTTGTCATTGGATGATATCCATGTGGCAGCTATAAGATGCGAATTTATGCCATTAAATTTTTCAGGTGAAATAATCATAAAATCCTATATTGAAGGAGAGGTAAAGGGCACAAATCTCGGGAAGGCTGAAATTGGGAAGCTTGATATGCCTGCACTTTTCATCAATGATATGGGAGCAGGAGGCGGTTCTGCTTTTTTTACTCATGTTACAAAAAAAAGCGGATTTACTGTGGCTACAGCAACTTCGGATAAATTTATGCAAAGACTTCTTTGCAATAAAACGGTTGAAATAAACGAAGCTTATAAATCCGGGCATTATTATTATTTTAATGTTACTAAAGGCGAAACATATTCTTTTGATAAATTTATATGTTACTATACCTCAAGAGATACTGAGAAAAGCAATTGCAAAACTTATGCATATGAAAATGCAAAAAAATGTGCACAAATTGGTTTTGAAAAACTTCTTTTTAATCATACTTGTAAATGGGAGGATTTCTGGGAAAAGGCTGACATTATTATCAAAGGGGATCCAGAAATCCAGCAGGCCATAAGGTTTGACCTTTTCCATCTAATGCAATCCACTGGTAAGGATGGAAAGACCAATATCAGTGCAAATGGTCTTACAGGTGACGGATACCAGGGGCATACCTTCTGGGATACTGAAATGTATATAATGCCGTGCTTTTTATACAGTAATCCCGAAATAGTAAGGAATTTGCTTATGTACAGGTATAATATACTTGACAAGGCGAAAATGCGGGCAAAGCAGATGGGTGGAGAAGGTGCTTTATATTCTTGGAACAGCATTAACGGGGAAGAGTGCGGTTTTGTTTTTGAGGCTGCGACAGCACAGTATCACATAAACTGTGATATATGCTATGCAATTTACAAGTATGTTGAGGCTACTAAAGATGAAGAATTTTTGGTCAACTACGGAGCGGAAATTCTTTTTGAAACATCAAAGTTTATGGCTCACCGAGGGTGCTTTATAAAATACAGGGGAGGAAAGTTCTGCATCAATGTTGTCTGCGGTCCGGACGAATACACGCCTGCAGTTGACAATAACTGCTATACCAATACCTTAACTCGATTCCAATTGAATTTTGCACTTGAAACTGCAAAACTTCTTAAGGAAAAATATCCTGATATTTTCTGTGCTCTCTGCAGCAAGATAGGACTTGATGAAGCAGAATTTGAATTATGGGAAAAAGCGGCAAACAATATGTATATTCCTTACAATGAGGAGCTTGGGCTGCTTATGCAGGATGATTCCTTTATATACAGGGATCCTTTGGAAATTGATGCCATTCCGTTTGATAAAATTCCTCTTCTAAATAACCTTCACCCATTAAATTTGTGGAGATTTCAAGTTTCTAAGCAGGCAGACCTTGTTCTCCTGATGTTTTTAAGGAGCCAGGATTATACTATTGAAATGAAGAAGGCTGTATATGATTTTTATGAACCAAAAACTATTCATGACTCTTCGCTTTCAGCAAGTGTTCACAGTATAGTTGCTAACGAAATCGGATATTATGACCAAGCATACAATTATTTCATTCAGGCTGCCAGAATGGATCTGGACGACTATAATCTTAATACTTCCAATGGTATACATGCTGCCTGCATGGGCGGCACTTGGATGGCTGTTGTCAATGGTTTTGCAGGAATGAGGGTTATTGAAGGAATGCTTAATTTCAAGCCTCACCTGCCAGAAAAATGGGAGAGGCTTGAATTTAAGATTCTTTTTCAGGGAAGCCTTATAAATGCATCCTTTACAAAAAGTTCTGCCTTATACACCTTGATTAGTGGAAATCCAATAAAAATATTAAGCTCGGGGGAAGAAATATTTCTTCATGAAGCCGGAGCGGAAAAGAGGGTATATGCTGAAGCTTAATTTTGAATTCGATGCAGCAATATTTGACCTTGACGGTGTAATAGTAGACACTGCAAAATACCATTACCTTGCATGGAAAAGCATTGCCTCAGAGCTTGGAATAAGCTTTTGCGAAAAAGATAATGAAAGGTTAAAAGGCGTAAGCAGGCTGAGGTCTCTGGAAATACTACTGGAAATAGGCGGAATTGTTTTGGATTGCAATTCAATTCAAAGTCTGGCTGAAAAAAAGAATTTTCTTTATTTGGAATATATTGCAAAGCTTAGACCTTCGGATATTTTACCAGGTTCAGTCGAGCTTATTCAAGTAATTCGGCAAAAAGGAAAAAAAACAGCTCTTGGCTCGGCAAGCAAAAATGCAAATCTGATACTTCAAAAACTAGGAATTGCTCATTGTTTTGATGTGGTTATTGACGGAAATAAGGTTGAAAAAACAAAACCAGACCCTGAGGTTTTTCTTCAGGCGAGCAGAAGCCTTAATGTTATTCCCAAAAGGTGCATCGTGTTTGAAGATTCTGTTGCTGGGGTTCAAGCAGCCTTTGCTGCTGGAATGATACCAGTAGCAATCGGCAGCAGAGAAGTTTTCAAGGATGTTTTATATGTTGCAGAAGGATTGAATTCTATTTGGTACAGTTATGAGGATTGAGAACTGTACCAAATATGGAGAATTGTCCAGCTAAAATATACTTCTCATCCTGTCGCAGTAGTACTGTATGTTTTCCCATTTTGCATCCGGAGGAATGCGGTGATAAGGTTATTTCTTTTCCGTACACTATCGAAAAGTCAGGGAGCTTTGATTTAATATATTTCAAGGGTCAACATTTCTGTTTCCCCTCAAAGTTTTTCCTGTAACTAGTATAAAATTTTGTGGTTAAAATTTCCATATAAATACGTTAACGGAACCATTCTGCCTTGACTTTTCCGCATCACCCCCAAAATGGAATCGGATGGTATTTGTTGCCATATCTTCTGTTCTGGGGGTTTATTTATGTTACGAGATTGGATTCCTCATTCTGATTATCAGAAAAAACTTCGCCTCAAAATGCTCATGCATTATGAAACACAAAGAAGCAGGCTACACCAAGCTGGATAAACCCATTTCAAAAATTTATCTTCTCAACCTGGATAACCTGCTTCCTGTCATCAAGCCTTTATACTGTGATTTAGGCAGACCAGCCAAAAATCAGCAAAGGATCATAAGATCACTTGTATTAATGCTTGATCAACAGGATTATTCTATCACAAATTGGGCATATAAAGTAACATCTGATCCACTTCGTTTTTATATTTGCGGGTTTGATGGTTCTGCCACTGCGCCGGCGTCCTATTACGACTTCCTTGTATGTCTTTGGATGGCAGATCGCAAGCAGCATCTAAAGCGAAAACGAAAAGTCAAACACTTTACCAGTAAACCAAAATTTAAATTACTTGAGAGTTAAAAGTTCTTACCAGAACTTACATATGTAATAAGCTTGAAACAAAGGGCTTCCCCTGGCAGATTAATTTTGACAGACAAAAAAACGAGGGGGTTAACGTCAATGTTCAAGCTTATAGATGAAATTTTAAATCAGTATCGAATATGGTTCAAGAGGGAGGAAACGTTTGTTTGGTTTATCATTATTGTAGTTGAGATGCTGCTAAGGACTGAGATGAAAGGAATTACAACCATTTTTCCGCTCAAGAGCTTATGATTTGGAGCATATAAAAAGCAGATGGCAAGATATCGTACTTCAACAAATAGTGCGGGTTATGCTGGACGATAATATGATGCTAATAGGCGAACATATTAAGCTGTCGAAGGAAGCAAGGCATATGCCGGGGGTAAAGAAACTTCATCAAGAATCTGAAAATGCAGGAAAGGCTGAATATATTTTGGGCCACCAGAACGGTATGCTAGGTATCCTTTCAAAAGGCAAAACGCATCAGTGTATACCTCTTGATATAGAACTACAGGACGGAATTAATGAGATTACCTGCTTAGAAAATGAGGCTCAGCCTACACAGGAAACATTAGAGAGAATGAAAGAGGAAAAGAACAGTATCATGAAGATGATCCAAATGGCAGGACGTTTTGTAAAGTGAAAAGCACTGAAGGTAATTCTTCTGCTGGACTGTTTCTTTGCAAGTGGAGAAGCTTTTGCTGCTACAGATAAAATGAACTATGAACTTGGAGCTCAACAAGTCACTCTAATTACAGGTGCAAAAGCTATTACAGTTGCCTTTAAAGAGCCGGAGCCCCAGGCAAAGCGATGACGGGGCTGACCCAAAAAGTATGGGGATAAGGTTACGTCTAAACAGGTGTTCAAAGAAATGATTAGTTCCTTTGAGACAGCTACTTTGAAGCTATATGGCAAGGAAGAAACCGTGCAATATCTTTGTATGGATTTGATATGGAAACCCCTTGGTCGCAAACTGCGGTTTGTAATGGTAAAAACCAAGGAAAAGAGTATGAATGTTGCGTGTTCAAACCTTAACCGGAAGGCTATGCTTAGAGTTGGTGATAGTCTTGAACTTCCGAAGTTAAGTGCCCTCTCCCAGGAAAGGGCACATTAGTTGGCTTCCTGTAGTTCTTGATCCATCCATGCAATGTCGAAGTCTTAATATCCTAATCTGCAGCAACCCTGGCGACTGGTTCACCTGTTCTCTCGACCCTTTTCACAGCTTCCATCTTAAATTCTGCACTATATTGTTTGCTCATGCTTCCCATCTCCTTCATTTTTAGTATAACACGAGTTTTCCGTGTCTACCAAACCGGGTATGGGGCATTAATTTCACGTTGAACTGTTATTGCCACTTGCATTCCCTCCACCGTTTGGTTATGCTATTTACATTATCATATGCGTTGCTGTTCATGCATTGGCATATTCTAGTTAATTCATCATCTCCCTTGCATTGGCTGCGAGAAATGAGATTAAATAGTATTAGAAAAAATTAACGCTTTATGGTAACATTATTTAGTCTGATAAATTTCCAATGGCAGAATTCAAAAATTATGCTATAATTAGTTATGTACTATGTATACAATAAGCAAGAGGGGTTGTGTAAATGTTAAAAGCTTTAAAAGCATTCAAGGGCGGGGTTTCACTTCCTCACCACAAACACACCGAGCATTGTAAAACAGTGGAAATGGGCATACCAAAGAAGGTTGCAATCCCCATGCTCCAGCATATAGGAGCGCCTTGCAGCCCGCTGGTGAAAAAGGGAGACAGAGTCAAGGCAGGTCAAAAAATCGGAGACAGCGACGCCTTTGTATCCTCTCCGGTGCATTCCAGTGTTTCCGGCACGGTGACAGATGTAAGGCCCATGCTTTACCCGGGGGGATTTGAGGTTGTTTGCGTAGAGATTGAGTCAGACGGACTCCAGGAGATATTTGAAGGCATTGCGCCTCCTGTGGGTTTGGAAAAGAAGGAGCTTATAAGGGCCATACGTGATTCGGGTCTGGTAGGCCTTGGGGGAGCAGGCTTTCCTACTTCAATAAAGCTGTCGCCCCCGCCGGACAAGAACCTTGATATTCTTGTTGTAAACGGGGCGGAGTGTGAGCCGTTTATAACTTCAGACTTCAGGGAAATGCTTGAGAATCCCGGAGGGATAATTGAGGGTATAAGGGCTATCATGGATCTGACAGGTGTCAAAAAGGCATTTATAGGAATAGAATCAAACAAGCATGAGGCAATCGGGCTCTTTTCTAGAAGGCTGAAGGATGTACCTGACATCGATGTGGTATCACTCAGAACCAGGTATCCCCAGGGAGGAGAAAAGCAGCTCATATACGCTGTGACCGGCCGAAGGGTTCCAGCCGGAAAGCTGCCTTCGGATGTAGGAGTGCTGGTTCAGAATATAAATACTGCTTCATTTATTGCAAGCTTCCTTAAGACAGGAATGCCGCTTATCAAAAAGAAGGTTACAGTAGACGGGTCTGCCGTTAGAAACTCAATGAACGTAGAAGTGCTTATAGGCACTCCTCTTAGGGATGTATTTGAATTCTGCGGAGGCTTCAAGGAAGAGCCCGGGAAAATTATAATGGGCGGGCCAATGATGGGAGTAGCCCAGTTTTCCCTTGATAACAGCGTGGTGAAACATACTAATGCACTTCTGGCCTTCGGGAGGAAGGATGCTGAATTACAGAAGGAAAGCGTATGCATCCGCTGCGGGAAGTGCGTTAACGCGTGTCCCATGGAACTGCTGCCAATATATATAAACGCCTGTGTTAACAAGGGTCGCTTTGAAGAGACCCTGAAGTATGATATAAACAACTGTATCGAATGCGGAAGCTGTTCATATGTATGTCCTGCAAAGCGGCATCTGGTACAGTCTATAAGGTATGGGAAGGCAGAGCTGAGGAAGATGGCTTCTGCTAAAAAATAATATATGATTCTGCTTCAAGAACAGCTTTTCTTGGAGCAAGATTCATAAATCACTCGACTAAGTTGCAGCAATTCCAAAGCCAAAATGCCATGGATGGCATTTTGAGCATCACTTGACAGGATGTCACATTGATGCGTGCGAGGAATTGCAAGACAAGTCGTCAGTGATTTCATCGAAGCTTCAGAAAATGGGTTCTTACAGCAGAATCAATATATAAAAAGCAATAAATTTCTTATATCATGATGTAAATATTTTTACGACAATATACAACAAAAAGCTTAAGGGGGTTAAAAAGTGGAATACAATCTGATTGCGGGTTCTTCGCCTCATATTAGAAGCAGCGAATCCACGCCTGGCATAATGAGAGATGTCATAATAGCTCTCCTGCCGGCTGCTGCCGCTGCGATATATTTCTTTGGGATAAGAGCCTTGCTTGTAATTCTTGTTACTGTTTTGTCATGTGTTGCTTCAGAATATGCAGCCACCAGGATAATGAAAAAAAGCACTACGGTAGGTGATTACACCGCGGCTGTAACAGGACTGCTGCTCGCTTTCAACCTGCCTCCCAGCATACCCTTTTGGATTGCTGCTATTGGCGGTGTGTTTGCAGTTGTTGTTGTTAAGCAGCTATTTGGTGGTCTGGGTCATAACTTTGTAAATCCTGCCTTGGCAGCGAGGGCGTTTTTGATGGCATCATGGCCTGTTGCCATGACTACATGGACACAGCCAAGAGTTGATGCGGTATCGATGGCAACACCATTGGGTGTGGATGCAGTATCATCAGCAACACCGCTGGCTATGCTAAAATCCGGAGGATTATCCTCATTGCCGCTTCCCGACCTCTCAAGCTTGTTTTTTGGCAATGTAGCGGGTTGTCTGGGTGAGACTTCTGCCCTGGCGCTGCTTTTGGGAGCGGCTTATTTGATTGCCAGAAGAGTAATCACTCTTGAAATTCCTGTTGCATTTATCGCAACCGTAGCCTTAATGACCTGGATTTTTGGAGGACACAGCCTGTTTACAGGATATCCGCTTTATCACATATTGGCAGGAGGATTGATGCTTGGAGCCTTCTTTATGGCAACGGACTACACAACTTCGCCTGTGACCTTTAAAGGGAAAATCATCATGGGTATAGGCTGCGGACTTATTACTTCAATTATAAGGCTCTATGGAGGGTACCCGGAAGGCGTGTCCTATTCGATTCTGCTGATGAACCTTGCGGCTCCTTTAATAGACAGATACACCATACCGAGAAGCTTTGGAGGTGAAAAGTCAAATGCGTGACATGATGAAACCGGCAATTGTACTGCTCATAATTTGCCTAATCGTGGGCTTGAGCCTGGCTGCGGTAAACTCAGTTACAAAGGATGTGATAAAGGACAGGGCAGCCAAGGACGCTGAAGACAAAAGAAAAGAGGTAATGCAGCAGGCGGAGGGCTTTGAAAAGCTTGAGGGCTGGAAAGATAAAGCCGAAGGCGCTGCTCTTGTAAAGGAAGCCTACAAGGCATTAATATCAGGAAAAACTGCAGGCTTTGTTTTTAACGTTTCTCCAAAAGGCTATGCAGGAAACATTGAGATAACCGTTGGCATAAATACAGAAGGGAAAATTACAGGCGTTAAAATAGGTGAGCACAAGGAAACACCCGGCTTGGGTTCAAAAGCATCCGAGCCTGCATTCATAAACCAATTCAAAAACAAGGGAACAGAACAAAAACTTGGGGTTGTGAAGAAAAAGCCCTCCAACGAGAATGAAATAGAAGCCATAAGCGGCGCGACAATAACCTCTCGTGCTGTGACACAAGGGGTCAATGCAGCCTCGGAGCTTGCAAAAGTGCTTCTAAAGGAAGGAGCAGGTGAATAATGAGCTTGTTTAAGACTTTTAAAAACGGCATTATAGATGAAAACCCAACCATAAAGCTGGTTTTGGGCATGTGTCCAACCTTGGCGGTCACAACTTCCGCAATTAACGGCGTGGGAATGGGTCTTTCTACCACTGCTGTCCTTATAGGCTCCAATGTTGTCATATCGCTTCTTAGAAAGCTGATACCGGAAAAGGTACGCATACCTGCTTTTATCACTGTAATAGCAGGGTTTGTGACTATAGTGCAGATGCTTCTCAAGGCATATGTTCCAGCTATAGACAAGGCGCTTGGTATATTCATACCTCTTATAGTTGTTAACTGTATTATTCTTGCGAGGGCCGAATCCTTTGCATCGAAAAATGGACCTGCTGCTTCTGCGGTTGACGGAATAGGCATGGGGCTGGGATTTACCATTGCGCTTGTTGCTATCGGAAGTGTAAGAGAGATACTTGGAAACGGGAGCATTTTCGGAATTAAACTTTTTGCAGGGGCTGTTAGCCCCGCCCTGGTAATGATACTGCCTCCGGGAGGCTTCCTGGTTTTCGGCCTGATCATGGGAGCTGTAAACAAGGCTACCGGCAAGAAAATAACTATGTCCGGCTGTGCAGGCTGTGGCGGCCAGTGCAAAAAAATAAGCAGCGGGATAGGAGGATAAAACGTGATTTCTCAAATTGTGACAGCGTTTCTTTCCGCTGTGTTAATTGAAAACTTTGTGCTAGTAAGGTTCCTGGGGATTTGTCCCTTCCTGGGAGTATCAAAGAAGACAAATACAGCCCTTGGCATGGGAGCGGCGGTAGTATTTGTTATGGCAGTGGCCTCTGCTGTGACCTGGATTGTGCACAAGCAGGTGCTGGAAGCTTTTGGCCTTGAGTACCTTCAGACTATTACATTTATCCTGGTTATAGCAGCTCTTGTCCAACTGGTTGAAATGATAATTAAAAAGTTAAGCAGAGCCCTCTATAACGCCCTGGGCGTATATCTTCCGCTTATAACCACCAATTGCGCCGTGCTGGGGGTGTGCATAATCAATGTTCAGAAGGGCTTCAGCTTTGTAAACTCTTTGTTTTACGGCATATTTGCAGGCGCAGGCTTTACTCTTGCCATAGTGCTTTTTGCAGGCATAAGGGAAAGGCTGGAGTTTGCGGATATTCCTGAAAGCCTCAAGGGTTTTCCTATTTCATTGATTTCGGCTTCCCTGGTGTCATTGGCCTTCTTTGGTTTCCAGGGCTTGATAAAGTAGAGGGGTGTGTCTGATGATAGAGAGTATAGTATTTCCAACCCTTATTCTGGGTGGGATGGGAGGACTCTTCGGTTTGGGGCTGGCCTACGCTGCCAAGGTCCTGTCTGTAAATGAAGATGAAAGAGTGGCTAAAATCCGTGAGGCATTGCCGGGAGCAAACTGCGGCGGATGCGGCTTCCCCGGCTGTGACGGCTTTGCTGCTGCCGTAGCAGAGGGGAAAGCAGCGGCAACCGGCTGTCCCGTAGGCGGGGATGCGCTGGCGGAACAGTTGTCGGAAATTATGGGAGTAGCATGTGAAAGGACAGAGAGAAAGACAGCAAGAGTAATGTGCAACGGCAGGTGCAGCGTAGCAAAGGAGAAATACAGTTATTATGGAATAGACGACTGCTTTGCGGCTTCCCAGGTGTTTGCAGGGCATAAAGCCTGTTCATATGGCTGTCTCGGACACGGCACCTGTGTCAAGGCATGTCCCTTTAATGCCATTGTAATAGTCGGCGGTGTCGCCAGGGTAATTGAAGACAGGTGCAAATCCTGCGGCAAATGTATTGCGGCTTGCCCGAAAAAAATAATCGAGATGGTGACAGCATCAAAAAAATACGCTGTGTTGTGCCGTTCGAAGGATAAGGGTCCAATTACGAAGAAAAACTGTGATGTGGGATGCATAGGCTGCACCAAGTGTGTAAAGGCCTGCCAGTTTGAGGCAATAAGCATGGAAGGCCCTCTGGCAAGGATAGACACCGAAAAATGCACAAATTGCGGCGAGTGTGTAAAGGTTTGTCCTACAATGGCTATAAGGAAGCTGGATTGGGATGATTAGAGGGATAAGGTCAGCAGAGAATTCTGTGCTGACCTTGAAACAATTATATGATACTGCGGGTGTTAATAAGGATTAAGTTAACTGCATAATTTCCAGCAAATGTAGTTGATTTTTAGCCAGATTTGTATTATCATATTTAGGTGCAAGGATATGCGCCCGTAGCTCAACTGGATAGAGCGTTTGACTACGGATCAAAAGGTTGTGGATTCGATCTCTGCCGGGCGCGCCAGATAAAACAAAAGGCACTGCAAGCATTTGCAGTGCCTTTTGTTTTATCTGGCCAATCTTACTGGATCATCGTCTTTTGCAATTTGTTTCCGATTCTTATTTAAACTTAGGATAAAAAACACAAAATTTCTAAAAATATATATGCATAGTACTAATAAACTGAAAATAAGGCGTTAAAATATGTTTAAATTTACGAAAAAAAAGCATAAGGATTCAAACAAATATTCCAGCGATGAGTCAATTGAGCTAATAGACTCAGATTTGCATAAGAATATTAACAGAATTAAGCAAGAACTCGGGGATAGCAGTGACTTAATCGTAAATTTCTATAAAGTGAGCGAAGCCGATAAACTTCAGCATGCTATTTTATATATTGAAGAGCTTGCCGATAAAGCCAGCTTGAACAGTCTTTCGCTTGAGTATGCAGAGTTTATAAAAAGCCCTGAAATCAATACTCCTGACAAGTACTATTACAAACTTAAAAACAGCATTACGGGATTTAGGAATACCCAAGAAGATACAAAGCTTGACAGCCTCTTTGAGTATCTTTTGTCAGGGTATAGCATTTTCCTGGTGGATGGCTGCAAAAGCTTTTTTGCAATTAATACTTATTCCCCGGAAGGAAGGGCGATTGACGAGCCAACTACCCAAACTGTCATAAGGGGTCCTAAAGACGGCTTTACGGAAAAAATGAGCACAAATATTGCATTGGTCAGAAAAAGAATACAAAACAAATCGTTAAGGCTTTATAAACTAACATTGGGAAAAGTTTCAAAAACAAAAGCTGCGGTGATGTACATTGATAAAATTGCAAAGGATGAAATTGTCTCTGAAATAATAAAAAGAATCAGCAGAATTTCAACAGACAGTATTTTAAGCAGCGCAAATATAGAAGAACTGATAAAAGACGACAGATACTCTGTTTTTCCAACAATAATCAATTATGAGAAGCCTGATTCAGTTGCTGCTGCTCTTTTAGAAGGCCGGATAGCTGTTTTTGTCGACGGAACCCCCTTTGTTATTGTTGCTCCTGCACTTTTTTTTGAGTTCATTCAGGCAAGTGAGGACTATTATAACCACTATTTAATATCTTCAATGATAAGAATAATAAGATATACCTCTTTTTTCCTTACCTTTTTGGTGCCTGCGGTTTATATTGCGCTTGTTACATTTCACCAGGAAATGATACCCACGGTATTATTGATAAATATAGCCGCGCAGCGTGAAGGCATTCCTTTTCCGGCGCTGGTTGAAGCGTTTCTTATGGAAATAACCTTTGAAATATTGCGTGAGGCAGGAATAAGAATGCCCAGAGCAATAGGCCCTGCTATTTCTATTGTAGGAGCTTTGGTTTTAGGGCAGGCTGCCGTTGAAGCAGGGATTGTTTCAGCGGCGATGGTAATTGTTGTCGCCATTACGGCAATTGCTAGCTTTACCATACCTAATTATTCAATGGCAAATGCAATACGTATTTCAAGGTTTGCATTAATGCTACTGGCGGGATCCTTTGGCTTTTACGGCGTATTTATGGGCCTTATTGTTCTTACGCTTCATTTATGCAAGCTAAAGTCGATAGGGATTCCATATCTTACGCCTCTGGCACCTTTTAATAAAACAGACAATAAGGATACACTATTAAGGTTTCCTTTATGGAAAATGACTTCAAGGCCCACATCAATCAGTGGGAGCGACAAGCCTAGGGTACGCGGCACGACTACTGTTAGTCAGGGCTTTAAAGAAAAACCGGAGAAGGAGTGATACAATTGAAGCGCATAGGATTGCTCTTAATGGTATTGCTTTTATGCTTTTTTATGACAGGCTGCTGGAACATCAGAGAAATCAATTCCCTAGCTATCACCATATGTGTCGGAATAGACAAAACTGAAAACGGGTACAGGGTAACACACCAAATTCTAAATCCAAAAGCAATAGCTTCTAAAAGCCCGAAAGACGAGCCTGCTGTTGTTTTATACGTTGAGGAAGGAAAGGATATATTTGAAATATATAGAAGAACAACCACGCAGAGCCCCAGAAAAATTTACAATTCCCACATGAGAATGGTAATAATAAGCGAAGATGTGGCAAGAGAGGGGCTTAAAAAGATACTTGATTTTTTCACACGCGATCACGAATTCAGGACTGATTTTTATTTTGCAATCGCAAAAGGTGTTTCGGCAAATAGGCTTTTAAGCAATCTAACGGTTCTGGAGTCCATACCGGGGATAGAAATGTACAATTCTATGGAAACCTCGGAAAATGCATGGGCACCTGTAAAGTCCATCAAAATCGTGGAGCTTGTCAATGACATTATAGCGGAAGGGAAAAACCCAGTTTTGACAGCGGTGGAATTAATTGATGAAGAAAGTAGCGCAACCGAAACAAAGGCTTTGACAAAAAGCTTTGTAAAAAGCAAGCCTAAATTCACCATGCTGGGTGCGTTTAATAATGATAAGCTTGCAGGCTGGCTGAATGAAGATGAAAGCAAGGGAT
>JAOACY010000118.1 GCA_026417615.1 Clostridia bacterium | reverse complement strand
GTTCCAGTTACTACCATTTTTGTAAATTCAGATTGGTAGGTTTATTAGGGATTCCTCCTTTGCGTCCAAAACAGGTAAAATATCATCAATCTTTCAAAACTTTTTTCCAATTTGCTCTTGACATTTTACCGCTGGACTTTCAATTCACTCTATTTGTTACTATAGACGTAATAAAGCTTATAAAAGTTCCGAAAGCTATTGCAATGGCAAAGGGGAATTTTCCGCTGTCGTTTTGATCCATAAAATCGCTATAGGGATGAATTGATACAGTCAGTATGCAGGTCTTCAGATAGTTGAACACATATTTCAGGCGCTTCAGACCATTCTTTTTAATAATGATTATTATCACGGCAATTACTCCTCCCGCAAGGAAGGAGTAAGCCATTGCATACAAGGCAAAGCTTAATCCCATAATTGCACCAATGGCACAAAAAAGCTTTATATCTCCTGCTCCGAGCATTCTTAAGCCATATAAAACAAAAAGCAGGACAGCCGGCGTCAGCACTCCGAACACTGAATCAACTGCCCCGCTCCAGCCGGTTCTGAAAAAATTAGTAGCAATACCCATTAAAACGAATGGCAAAGTTATGCAGTTTGTTATTTTATTGGCTTTGATATCACTGATTAAAGCAACAGCTACCAGTATCCACAGTTCTATAAGCTGAATTTGGATGATTTCACCGCCTTTATGTATTCTCTTGGGCATATTCAAAAATTCGCGCCATTGTTGATTCCCAGCATCTTTGAACCGCCTCAAAATCCATATTGGGTATGTAGTACTGTTCCATTATATCATGAATTGCTTTTGCTTTGTTAATTGTTGAAACAGCCCTGTTCATAAGAGCTTTAAAAGTACACCTGTTGTAGTCAAGCACTTCTTGATACTCCTTTAGAACCTGCGGGTCCATGAATTCATCAAAGTCTATTTCCTCAAAGGCTTCAACCTCTGTATTGTGGTAATCGTTAAAGGTTGTGAAGGCCAGCTTCATGTCGGGTACCACCAGATGCTCAAGTTTTGTGGGAATCAGGGCACAATAGTATGCTTCCACATTGCTTCCTCTCTCCAAAGCTGCCTGCTTTACCTTTTCAAGAAGCTTTTCAGTGCCTGTACCCTGCTGTCCTTTCAGCACATATATCTTATCCGCAGTAAGGATAGTGTCAAGATAATTCTTAAACCCGTCCGGCGTGATTGCAGAAGCAAAAAGCTTCCTCACTTTACCTTCCTTGACCGCCAGTCCACGATCGACGAATAAATCGCCTATAACTCTTGATGCTTCAGCATTTGCCTTAGCATTATCCATAGCCCAGCTGTTTATAACCGCCGTATCTTCATATACTGCCGCCGCAGCCTTTATGTATCTGTAAGCCCTGGCAAAGGTTCTCCCTACTTCCTTGTTGCACTTTAATATTTCCTCCCGGTTTTTTCTAATTCCGTCTTCGTCCCAAAAATCCCCCAGGTGAAGTATCTCGTCCACGGCGCCCGGGTTTTTCGGATCAACCACGTGCGGCGCGGTACCGTCCAACAGTGCTACCTTTATTTCAGGTATTACCACGCCATCTAGGCTGTTGTTGTCGCTGGAACAGTGCATCAGTTCTATATCATAGCCTCTATCAGCCATATCCGCGGCTGTCTTCTTCATAAACGTGCTTTTTCCTACACCGGGTCCCCCTTTGATTACAATAATCCTTGTGGCTTCCTCCTGACTTAATATGTACTCATAATAACTGTAAAAGCCCAGCGAAGTGTTCCCTCCCGGGAAAACATGCTTAATTCTGCCTTTAGGCATTAAAACCCCCCCATTACTGATTGTAAACCATTTATTGATTAGGATGTGAAAAATTAGCTTTTTCACACCACCCAACAATATCAAAATATGAGAAGGGAAAAGATATGGTTACAGCATCTCTTGCTACTAAGTTTATCATACAGAAGGTTTTTATGACAAAATATCCCTGCGTTTTATCAAATATGCTTTATAATCTTTTTGTACTCTGTGGCTGAATAACCGGTGTACCCTTTAAAGAGCTTTGACATATAATACACATCCTTCACGCCTACCTGCTCGGCAGCCTGGCCCAAAGTGCAATCAGTAGTCTCAAGGAGCCTTTTTACAGCCTCAACTCTTTTTTGTGTTATATAATTTATTGGAGATGAACCAAAGTGCTTTTTAAAAATTCTTATAAAGTAATTGGGGTGAAGGTGTACCATTTTAGCAAGCTTTTCTACAGTTATGCTTTCCCTAAGATTATTTTCAATATAATCTACTATAAACCCTAATTTTTCAACTGTTTGTGATGACGTTATATTTATCCTTTCAACCACAGAATTGTCAATAAAGTAAGATATAAGTTCCAATATGGCTGCATTTATTTTTAGGGAGCTTGTAAATTCCTGGCTGGAATTGCTTTCAATAAGCTTTTTGAAATATCCTTCGGGCACCGACATATCATTAATATTTATAAAACTGGGAAGCATTATTACATCGAACAGGTTTGCATCCCCTATCTTTGCATTAAAGTGGCACCAGTATTTTGTGAAGGTGTTCTCGTTGAGTGTAGAATAAGACTGTTTTACTCCCTGTGGCATAAGAAACATCTGACCGGGTTTGGGATAGTATTCTTTGTCCCCAATTCTAATCCACCCCTCTCCACTGCAAATAAGGTAGAATTTATTGTATTGCGGTGTGTAATCCATATCCCTCCATTCAGGCCACACCTTTATATAACCTGCTTCTCCCATGGTTATTTTAAGATTTGAGAGATAGTTTTTCATCAGTAATTTCTTTTTTTGCTCCATGATAACGCCTCTTCAAAAGCAAGTTTTGTTTACTTTATACAAACAAAGCTTAATAATGTATATCCAAATTATAAACCAAAAGTTATATAATTAAAATCAATGAATTAAGGAAAGGAGCTTTTTTTATGGGAATCATAGAAGACAGAGAAAAAAGGACCCGATGGTTTCTTTCAGACAGGTTCGGAATGTTTATACACTGGGGGCTTTACGCCATTCCGGCAAGAGGCGAATGGATCCGAAGCTTTGAGAAAATATCCAAGGAAGATTATATGGAGTACTTTCATGAGTTTAACCCGGTAAACTTTGATCCTAAAGCTTGGGCCAGAGCAGCAAGGAATGCGGGCATGAAGTATGCTGTTATGACAGCAAAGCACCACGACGGTTTTTGTCTTTTCGATTCAGCCCTCACAGACTTCAAGTCAACCAACACTAAATTCCGCCGGGATTTTATCAGGGAATACCTTGAAGCCTTCCGTTCAGAAGGTATCAAGGCAGGTTTGTATTATTCGATTATTGACTGGAATCATGACGACTACCCGGCCTTCGGAGACCGGTTCCACCCCATGCGGGACAATGAGTCCTACAAAGGCAGGCAGCATAACTTCAACAACTACCTGGATTACATGCACGGCCAGGTTAGAGAACTATGCACAAATTACGGTAAAATTGATATCATTTGGTTTGATTTCTCCTATGATGATATGAAATGTGAAAGGTGGCGTGCCACAGAATTGACAAACATGGTTCGTTCACTGCAGCCGGACATCATTATTGACAACAGGCTTGAGGGTGCAGGAGACGGATACGGGAGCATAATATCAAGCAGTCCGGAGTTATATTCCGGGGATTTTGCTTCTCCTGAACAGATTATCCCTCCTGAGGGTGTTACGGATTCAGCAGGAAATCCTGTTCCATGGGAAGCATGTGTAACCTTAAATAACAGCTGGGGTTACAATTCGTCAGATAAAACATATAAATCTCCGAAGTTAATAATAAGAAAGCTTGTAGAGTGTGTCAGCAAGAACGGCAACATGCTTTTGAATGTAGGGCCAAATGCCAAAGGGGAAATACCTGAAGAATCCCTGGCCATACTTTCACAAATAGGACGCTGGATGAAGCTAAACGGCGAAAGCATCTATGGCTGCTGCAAGGCTGAATTTCCAAAGCCCGAATGGGGCTACTACACTCAAAAAGGCAAGCTGCTCTATGCTCATGTATTTGACGGCAACATCGGGCCTCTTCCCCTTATAGGCCTGAAGGGGAAAATCAAAAATGTTCGTCTGCTGTCCGACGGCTCGGAAATAAAGCTGATTGACAGCTGGAACACCAAGATTTATGATTCTGAATCATTTATCAACTTCGGTTCTGAAGGCAGCCTTACATACCCTCTGCCTGATGAAATCGATACTGTTGTACAACTGGAGCTGCTTTAACAAGCAGCTCCTATAAAATGCCCATATTTTTTAAGCAGGATAACGATCCAAATTTTTCTCTAAAATTTCCTGAGCATGAGCTACCTGTTGGGCGGTTGGAGGCTGGACGCCATGAAGCTTATATTCCTTTCCAAGCTTATTCCACTTTTCCTCACCCATGGCATGATAAGGCAGCACTTCAACTTTTTCCACTGTTTTAAGGCTGCCGATAAACTCAGCCGCCAGCCTTAAATCCTCTTCATTATCAGTATAGCCGGGCACAAGAACATATCGTATCCAAACCGGTATTCCCTTATCGGACAGGTAATAGGCAAACTTTTTAATTTTCTCATTGCCAACACCTGTTATGGCTATGTGTTTTCCCTCCACAGCATGCTTTATGTCAAGCAATACCAGATCGGTAAATTCCAGAAGCTTTTCCACCCGCTCAACATCTGCAAAGCCCGAAGTGTCCAAAGCAGTATTAATACCATTTTCCTTGCATTTTTTAAACAATTCGGCGACAAAATCTGCCTGCAGGGTCGGTTCTCCTCCGGTAACAGTTATACCTCCCCCAGAAAATTTTATATAGCTTATATATTTCTTAAGCCTTTCGAATACCTCATCAACAGTGTATTCCTCCCCGCCTTCCGGGTTCCATGTATCTCTGTTGTGGCAGTAGATGCACCTCATCGGGCATCCCTGCATGAACACCACAAACCTTATACCGGGACCGTCTACAGTACCGAAGGTTTCAAAGGAATGCACCCTTCCTTTCATGCTCATCCCGTTCACCTCACTTCATAATTGTCTACCATAATACACCAATTGTCAATTGCCTATATATGTTCATGTATCGTCCTGTTTATCACATCCAGCTGCTGCTCTCTTGTCAGCCTTATGAAGTTGACCGCATATCCGGATACCCTGATGGTAAGCTGAGGGTACTTTTCGGGATGTTCCATGGCATCTATGAGTGTTTCCTTCTCAAATACGTTAATATTGATATGGTGACCCCCGTCTTTGAAATAACCGTCCAGAAGAGCCTTGAGGTTGCTAATCCTCGAATTTCTGTCACGCCCCAAAGCCTTCGGTATTACAGAGAAGGTGTAAGATATACCATCCTGTGCATACTCGTATGGAAGCTTGGCTATGGAACTCAGAACAGCCAATGCCCCGTTGACATCTCTCCCGTGCATGGGATTTGCTCCGGGAGCAAGAGGTTCTCCCGCTTTCCTTCCGTCAGGCGTGTTCCCTGTTTTTTCTCCGTATACAACATTTGATGTTATGGTAAGGATTGAAAGTGTAGGTACGGCACCTCTGTAAGTCCTCTGCTTCCTCAGCTTGTCCATAAATGTTTTTACCAGCCAGGTTGCTATTGAATCTACCCTCTCATCATTATTCCCGTATTTAGGGTAATCGCCCTCCACCTCATAATCCACAACTATATTCTTTTCATCCCGAATAACCTTGACCCTGGCATATTTTATAGCGCTTAATGAATCCGCCACCACAGATAAGCCAGCTATGCCGCAAGCCATTGTCCTTACTACTTCTCTGTCGTGCAGAGACATCTGCAGTCTTTCATACGCATATTTGTCATGCATGTAATGAATGACATTAAGCGTATTCATGTAGAGCCTTGCAACCCAATCAAGAACCATATTCAAGCGTTCGATAACATCGTCATATTCAAGGTATTCAGTATCTACGGCAGAAAACTTCGGCGCCACCTGCTTTCCGGTCATTTCATCCCTACCCCCGTTTATGGCATAGAGCAGAGCCTTTGCAAGATTGCACCTGGCCCCGAAGAACTGCATCTGCTTGCCTAGCCTCATTGCAGAAACACAGCAGGCTATTGCATAATCGTCACCCCAGTAATGCCTCATTATGTCATCGCTTTCATACTGTATGGAGCTGGTTTCTATGGAAACCCTGGCACAGAACTTTTTAAAAGCATCCGGAAGATTAACGGACCAAAGCACCGTTAGATTGGGTTCAGGGGCAGGTCCAAGGTTGTATAGGGTATTCAGTATCCTGAAGGAGGATTTTGTCACCAGAGTCCTCCCGTCAAGGCTCATGCCTCCAATACTTTCCGTTACCCAGGTAGGATCACCGCTGAACAGCTTTTCATATTCGGGAGTCCTAAGAAACCTTACCAGCCTGAGTTTTATCACCAGCTGGTCTATAAGCTCCTGCGCCTCCTCCTCGCAAAGACTCCCCTCCCTTATATCCTTGTCAATATATACATCCAGAAAGGTTGATATTCTGCCGATGCTCATGGCTGCCCCATTTTGTTCCTTAATAGCTGCAAGATAAGCAAAGTAAAGCCATTGAACAGCCTCCCCGGCGTTTTCTGCCGGAGCCGATATGTCGAAACCGTATGCGGCAGCCATTTCTTTGAGTTCCTTCAACGCTTTGATTTGCTCCCTTATTTCCTCCCTGTTTCTTATTGTATCTGCATCTATATAGTCAAATTCCAGGTTCACCATTTCATATTCCTTCTCGGAAATAAGCCTGTCCACTCCATAAAGAGGCACTCTCCTGTAATCGCCTATTATCCTGCCTCTTCCATATGCGTCAGGCAGCCCGGTAATTATTCCTGCCTTCTTCGCTCTCAGCATTTCAGGGGTATATACGTCATAAACACCGTCATTGTGAGTTTTTCGAAACTTTGTAAATATTTCGACAACTTCAGGGTCAACCTTTTTCCCATAGGCTTGTGCCCCTTTCACAACCATTCTCATTCCGCCAAATGGCATAATTGAGCGCTTTAGCGGTTCATCCGTCTGAAGCCCTACAACCTTTTCATTATCCTTGTCTATGTATCCGGGTTTATGGGAGGTTATGGTTGAAATAGTATAAGTATCAACATCATATACTCCTCCTCTTTCCCTTTCAGTCTTAAGGAGCTCCAAGGTTCTGCCCCAGAGTTTGCGGGTAGCCTCCGACGGCCCTTTGAGGAAGCTTTCATCTCCTTCATAAGGAATATAATTCAACTGGATAAAGTTTCTCACATCTATTTCAGAGCACCAATTCCCTTTAACAAAGCCCTTCCATTGTTCCATTGATATTTCCTCCCTTCAGTATTTGATTTTTCAAATTCCTCCTTCCAATCGCTAATATATATTTATCCTTTTTCACAGCATTATATCCATAGCTTCAAATCAAAAACACCAATGGGCATATTGTTATAATTTAGCTCTCCTATCTTTGATTCTGCCGCAAGAACCCATTTTCTGAAACTTCGATGAAATCACTAACGACTTGTCGTGCAATTCCTCGCACGCATCAATATGACGTCGTGTCACATCATACTCAAAATGTCCTCCTTGGCATTTTGGCTTTGGAATTGCTGCAACATCGTCGAGTGATTTATTCATCTTATTCCAAGAAAAGCTGTTTTTGCGGAAGAATCATCTTTTAATACTGCAAATAATCTATTATAATACCTATATATAAAAAAGGATGTGATTTTGTGGAAAATTCAAAAATAATAAGGATAAACGAGCTTTCAAAAAAATCAAAGACTGTGGGGCTTACTCCTGAAGAAAAGGCAGAGCAGCAGCTGCTTAGGCAGGAATACATTAAAGCTTTCCGGCAGAACCTGCAAGTTTCGCTGGACTCAATTATCTGCGTGGATAAGAACGGAAACAGGCATCCCTTAAAGAAAAAACATATTGAAAACAACAAGCCTGTGCAATAATAATAATATATGTTACAAAAGGCTTTATAGCGGAGGATATATGGCAAAGGCTGTACTTGCAAAAGGAAAGGAAAAAAGAGTTGAATATGGGCATCCATGGATTTTCAGGAGTGATATCGAGAAGGTGGAAGGCAGTTTCTCCCCAGGTGATGTGGTAGATGTATACAGCTCAAAAAACAAATTCCTGGGAAGGGGCTATATTAATACCAAATCCCAGATTTCCATAAGGATGCTTACATATGAGCATGAGGAAATAAACTATGAATTTTTCTATAAGCGTATAAAATCTGCGTGGGAATACAGGAAGAAGGTTGCAGATCCTATGAGCTGCAGAGCAGTATTCGCAGAATCTGATTTTCTCCCCGCATTAATAGTGGACAAGTTTTCCGGATACCTTGTGGTACAGACCCTTGCTCTAGGTATCGACAGGTACAAGGAGCAGATTACAGACATACTTTCAGATATAATAAAGCCTGACGGCATATATGAAAGAAATGATGCCGCAGTCAGGGAACTTGAGGGCTTGGATCAAAGAAAGGGCTACCTTAAGGGTGAGTTTGATACGAAGGTGGAAATGGTGGAAAACGGAGTCAAATTTATAGTAGATATTGAAAACGGACAAAAGACCGGATTCTTTCTGGATCAGAAAGAAACCCGGGCCGCCATAAAACCCTTTGTCAAGGGGGCTAAAGTCCTTGACTGCTTCAGCCATACAGGCTCCTTTGCCCTTCATGCAGGATATTTCGGAGCATCAGATGTGCTTGGAATTGATATTTCTGAGCACGCCGTAGAATGTGCAGCTCAAAACGCAAGATTGAATGGACTTGAAAATATCTGCAGGTTTGAAGCTGCAAATGCGTTTGATAAATTAAGAGAGTTTTATGACAGAGGTGAAAAATTCGACGTTGTAATACTTGATCCACCGGCCTTCACCAAATCCAGAAGCGCTGTGGAAGGTGCCGTAAGAGGCTATAAGGAAATAAATTTCCGTGCGATGAAGATAATAAAGAGCGGAGGTTTCCTTGTGACCTGTTCCTGTTCGCATCATGTAGGTCCCGAGCTTTTTATGGATATAATCTACAACTCCGCTATTGATGCAAAAAGGAAGGTTAGGCAGGTTGAATACAGATCCCAGTCAAAGGATCACCCCATACTTCTGGCCTCGGAAGAAACTGAATACCTTAAGTGTGCGATATTGCAAATAGTATAGGCTGTGACAGGCTTAAACAGATAAGTCCTTGCGAGAAGAACAGCCTATTGGCCATAGTTGCAAATGTAAGTAATTTCCTCTATGCTCAAGCAGATTTCAGGCAATAATACAATAAGAAAAATGATTAAGGCAGGAATCGCAATGCAGGGCAGAGTTGAAACCGCATATGGCAAGCTTTTGACTTATTTCAAGCTTTTTATAAGCCCCTTTAAAAAAGTCGTGATGCATACTGAATGCCAGATTCACAAGATGATTAACCTCCAGTCCCTGGAGATACTGAAAAATGACAAATACATTGATGCGTACAATTTCTTCAGCGACTTTATCACCAGCATAAACGAGGGAGCAGTTTGGGCGGACCAGGATATGAGAAGCTCAGGCCATTTTTATAGCCCTGTAAACGGAAAAGGCTTATATGGCAATACAAACGCCTTAACCCTTGCGCTTGAGTATTACAACAATGCATTAAAAAGCTGGTCCGAAGGCAAGCCGGAGGAAGCTATGTTCCACCTTGGAGCTACAGTGCACCTGGTTCAGGATGTGACTATCCCCCAGCATGCCAATATAAGGCTGCTGGATAATCACAGGCAGTTTGAAAGCTTCATCCGCCGTACCTATCTTAATACTCCACGGTTTGCAGCGGACAGGGGCGGATATTATATTGACAGCATCAAGGAGGCGGTTACCTGCAACGCAAGGAATGCTATAAAAATATATAATAGATTGAAACACATTAAGGATATTTCAAAAAGGTTCTATACAATTTCAAAATTCATTATACCATTGGCACAAAAAACTACAGCCGGTTGCTTTTTGAGGTTCTACAAGGATGTTGGAAAGAGAAGCTCACTTTGCCGGATTTCTCCTTAACAGTTTTGAAAAAATAAGTCTCAAGCTGTTTAAAAAAGAAAATCCGCTTTTTTGTTTATTACGTTTATTACAGGCATCATAACTGCTTTCTATATCTGAAATAAGCTTTTTCGCAAGATTCTGAATCCTGGTTTTTAATTCTGTATCATACTGCAGCTCCCTTACCCCGTCAGAAGAAACCATGCATTGGCAAAGTATACCCGAAACAATACTGCCGCTTAAGGGTGCAATATTGCCCAAAGTAGCGCAGTACTCCGCAATATGCCTGCAGTCATCCACAGCACTGGTTGCAACTCCAACCAAATATTTTTTTGCGAAAAGATTGCAGAAGACTGAAGATGTGTTAAGTCGTTCCATGAAAAGCTTAAGTCCGTCCACCGGCTTACCGTCATAGTAAGGGCTTCCGATTATTATCCCGTCAGACTCCAGCATTTTAGCCTTTAAGTGAAGATAATCATCATCAATTCCGCATAGACTGCCCTTTATACATTTTTTGCACCGACGGCATGGCTCAACTGAATAGTCCTCAATGTGAACCAGTTCACATTCAGCTCCGGATTTTCCGCATTCTTCAAGAAGCATTCCAATCAATTTTGCCGTTGACCCTTCTCTGTTGGGACTTGCGTTTATTGCCAGGATTTTCATCGCAATCACCTGTTTAAAACACTACTGTCAACTATTGTGCTTCCATATTTCTTTGCTGCTTTGATTAGTTCTTCCATTACAGACCCGCAGAACCTGTCAACGATAACTCCTGCTTTCCCCTTATAAAGCCTGAGAGCTTTTTCCAATGCCAGAGGATCGGAAGTTTCTAATATAAAGGGTTCCCTGATATATCCCTGTGCCGTATTGACCACCTGAGCGAGAAGGCCTGTGTCCTTTGATGCCTTATCCACAGATATGTAAATTGCATCGTGAGCATTTCCTGCGATGTCCATCGCCTTATCCAGGACAAATTCCATATTGCCTTTTGTCAGTTGGGCAAGCAGCTCATTATCTGCTGCCGCATCGAAGCTTCCGGTATCAAGGGTATCGGCAGTTTCAAGGTTCAAGGTTTTAAAGCCTGATGTTATCAGCCTTCCATGCTTTTTTTCCTGTTCCTGCGGCTTTATATCAGATATGCCTTCTTTTATCGCAGCAATAAACTCGGGAGTTGTCCCGCAGCATCCGCCGATAAGCCTTACCCCAAGCTCGGCGAATTCAGCTGAAAGCTTGGCAAAATGCTCAGGGGTCTCACGATAAACAGCCTGTCCGTCAAATAATTCAGGCAAGCCCGCATTAGGCTTGACACAAAGAGGAATATCCCCCGCTTGGCTCATTTTCCCGACTATACCTATAAGGTGCTCAGGTCCTGATGAGCAATTGGTTCCTACCATATCCGCCCCAAGTGATTTCAATACAACAGCAACAGTATAAGGATCAGTCCCCATTAATGTCCTTCCGTTTTCCTCAAAGGTTACTGAACATATTACGGGCAGATTTGTATTTTCTTTGGCAGCGATTAGAGCAGCCCGCATTTCGGCTAAATCTGTAAAGGTTTCAAAATTAATGATGTCAGCCCCACCATCAGCCAAAGCCTTTGCCTGTTCCTTAAACACCTCGTATGCCTTGTCAAAGGTAAGCTCGCCGCTAGGCTCAAAAAGCTTACCAATAGGCCCTATGGATGCTGCGACATACCCGCTGTCCCCCATCACATTCTTAGCAAGCCTTGCAGCCTCAAAGTTAAGTTCATAGGTCCTGTCCCCAAGAGAGTATCCCTCAAGCTTTAGCCTGTTGCCCTGAAAGGAATTAGTCTGAATGACATCTGAGCCGGCATCTTTATAAGCTTTGTAGACCTTGCCGACTTCATCCCTGTGGGTCACGTTCCACAGCTCAGGGCATTCTCCGCCTTTCAATCCGAGCTTTTGAAACATATAACCTTTGGAGCCGTCAAAAATTAAAATCCTGTCTTTAATATCTTTTAGGAAACTCATATGCTCTCCTTGCAAAACAAATGTGATAACCTTAAAGTTATCACACCATCATTTACTAAAACACTAAGTTAATATTACTAAAACAGAATTAATTTGTCAAAGGCTTTGTCAACCGGTTTTTGAGCCGGGAACAAATAGTGCGTACCACTTAAGATTGAAATCGGAAAGACTTATCGTGTACCGCTCAGCCTTTAACCTTTTGTGCTGTTAAGCTTGCATAAAATATTTTTTGCTCCATAATAATCCATTATCCATTTTAAGGGCTATATACCTTTATGGCGGAGATTGGAATTTCCGAACAATCTTTGGAAAATAACTCCAGTGTGTGATTATGATTATCAACACCTTGTATGATAGTTGTTGCATTTTCATAACCCTCTTTGAACAAAGTATTTCCTCTATATTCATCCAAACACATGGAAAATGTTTCCCACTTTATTTCATATCCCTCTTGGACTGAAATACGGTATACAATATCGTGGGGTTCTTTTATAAACCAATCTTCAGGTTCAATAACCACCCTCCCTGACATAGATATAAATTTTTCTTTGTTATTGCCATCCCCATCATAACCTGTATGTGATCCGTAAACCTTAAATTCAAAATAGCTCACGTCTTCCTCCACTCTGGTAAAACGAACCGACCATTCTTCTTCTAATGGGTCATTAACCCATGAAACCCGTTTTATAGTACCTGTCTCCCACGGCCAATCCATTGCTTCCCAAGACCACACTCTATTCTTAATATCGTTTGGTCTTGTATGTATAAAACCTTCTGGAATACTTTTTGGAATTTTGTTGTCAAGCAATATTTTAATACTTGCGGGAGCATTGCTTGAGGCTATAACATCAACCCTGTTGCCATAGAAAGGTAAAGTAAGCTTACCATCATTCCAATCAATATCCTCTCCAATTACATATGTTTTTTCAAATTTATTAGACTCTTTTTTATTTGTTGGTTCATAATGAAAGTATGGTTTATACAATTCCGTCATCAGATATTCGCCATGATTGTTCAGATGACTGCCGTCAAGCAGGAGTTGTTCTGCTTCCAGGCAATTTGTTTTTAAGTACTCTTTCCATGGTTGTCTGATTTTTACCAGCTCACACTCATACTCTTCTGCAATTGAAGGCAGTTTAACTGCTGACCATAGTTCATGGTACTCCCAGTTTTCACATTCTTGGCTGCGCACATGATCATCCTGTAGCATAATTTCTGCGGTTGTATAGGTTTTAATATCTGAAATGATTTTTTTGTACTTTTCTTCATTACCATATACATGCATGATTACAAGGTCGGGATAAAACGATAGTATATCATTTTTTGCGGTACGAACCAATCTTTCAGCATCAAACCCCCCGATTGCAAGATTTTTTATGGTAAGATCAGCATATGGGTAAAGAGATTTAATATAATTTCCCACATTTTTTGTCCAAAGCTGTTTTGTAATAGATTGCCCATAAAATAATATTCGAACAGATTTTCTATTCATAGGAGTACTTGTTGCAAGCTTTTGCATTGTGCGTTGTATATTGCTTCCAATTCCTTTGATTATTGGTGCGCGGACAGGAAAGTACTCGGTATATGATTTCGTATTCGAATTGATATTTGATTGCAGTGGTATTCTGTTAAATTCCATTTTCTTTGCTCCTTCTATAACATCTTGAGTATTAAAAGTTATTACCATAATAATACAGCATGAAATTTTTAATTTCAAGAGTTTTGCAGTCCTTTTCCTGTTTTTAACTTATTAAGCTTAATTATATGAAACCGCTTAACAGATTATAGCTTAGCATTAATAAATTCATTTTTGTAATAATATTGAACTGTCACAAAAGCAGTATTAAAGCTATTTTATAATTATAAAACAATGTATGCAACTTTCTCTCAAGTATAATATTTTTGATTCTGCTGCAAAAACCCATTTTCGGAAACTTCGATGAAATCACTAACACCTTGTCTTGCAATTCCTCACCCGCATCAATGTGACATCCTGTCACGTGATGCTCAAAATGCCATCCGTGGCATTTTGACATCGGAATTACTGCAACTTCGGTGAGTGATTTATGCATCTTGCTTCAAGAAAAGCTGTTTTTGCAGTAGAATCTATTTTTAAATTGAATTATTAAACCAAACTGCAGCATGAATTCTCAAAGTAAGTATTTTTAAAATAAAAGGAATATTTCCTTTCCAGTTGACTATGGTATCATCAAAACAGGGCTCAACAAATATATAGATTGGAAGCGACGAAAGGATTTTACAGATCAAGGTTTTAATTCTGTTATATAAAAGACTTTTCCCTTTTACAAAACTATTCAAGCACTTCTCCGGTATCACTATCAAAGAAAGTGGTTGATCTCGCAGGCAGTTCTGCAGTCAATGTTTTTCCATTTTTAAACTTCAAAGTCCTTGTTCCTCCTTTCAGCGTGTGTACCGACAATATTCCACTGCCTGAATAAATTACGTCTCCGTTTTCATTGTATATATGTGCGCCTGCGCATTCAAAAATATATCGCAAAAGGGAAGGCCCCACCACTGGTACACTGCAATACCAGCTAGTCCATCCATTCAGCTTTTTTGCGCCCAGAGCTGCATATGAAGTATCTCTTATATAGGCAAATACTGTTGTCAGAGAATCATCTATCGCAAATATTGGTCTGAATGACTTAATATCTCCTGAGTCGCATTGGACAAACTGATGGTAAATGTCCTGGCAGTGCGGCTCATTATCGAAGCCTTTTCCTGAAATTATTCCCAATCTGATATCAAGCAAGGGAACAATATCCTCATCAATTTTTTTCAGCTTTATACCAGTAATATCCGATATATTGTCAGGATTATTGCTCTCTCCGTCTGTGTAACCGGGTGCGCACATCCAGACAAGATGACGCCCGTCCGTTGCTACCCTTGTCTTAATAAATTTCTTCTGTTCCGGTGTCAGATAATATGTGTTTACAAATACCACTACCCGGTATCTTTGGAGATCAGCCCTCGGAAGATCGCAAAGATAAATCATGTCAAGCACCACACCGCTACGGTAGGCATCCGCGCTTGTTATATTGACTGCAACAGGGTCAGTTATAGGATCTCCAACAGCACTATTGGCAAGGTAATAAAAGCTTTTTGTGTCAAATACAAAAAGCACATCCGCCTGAGGACAGAATTCCTTTTCATAGTATTGTTCAAACAGCTTCTTTATTTTCCCTATTTCGTGCATAAGTACCGGATGATCCCACCAGCCGCTTTTATCCGTTGGCCCGAAATCAAAAAACCAGAGCCCCATCCCCCGTGTGAAAGATTCTGCAGCATTACGACGTATGATAGATACGGAATCCTCCAATGTAGCATTTATACCGAGCGACCATTCTTTTCTTACAATATCCATGAATGTACCCTGATCCATTTCATCCAACCATAATTTCCCATGCAACAGACATGATTCCACAATACCCCTTGATTGGCCTGACCCGCCCATCCGCCTATGGTTATTGCAGTAGGACATGGGTGCGCTAAGATAATCCACATATTCACAATTAAGTACTTTTTCAGCCTCCAGATGTCCACCGGCAGTCTGTCTGCCAAACATCGAGAAGAAGTATCCGTAAAATACACCTGTTACGATTGGCCTCGGCCAGTTTTCCTTTGCAATCCTGCAAAAATGCATGATATTTTCAGCAATGGACTGCTGCTGGCACTCATAATAATCACAGACATACCTTTCACGGCTGGGATCCCTGAATATTGCATCGGTAGTTGTTGTCCTGTCTCTCATACCTGGCACCTCAGCATTTTTAAAGGTGACATTATGATTATTCCAAGCTTTTTGCAGGTTCTCATCCGTTTGATATTTTTGTTTGAGCCATTTTCTGAAATACGTCGTCATGGGAAGGCTGGTGTCCGGTTCGTTCTCAATAAAGCCCCAATAGTGCCATTCATGAAAAACTCCGCTCGCCATATGTATTCCTACCAGATAATTTCCCTCAGGTGTACCGGAAAGCTGCTTCATAAATTCTATTATGATTTGGGTGGTCTCCATCCTCCATTTTTCAGAAGCCATGCTATGCCTTGGAACACGTTCTAAATCCCTGTCAATAAGTCTTCTGAGACCCTGCATATTCTCTTCCACCAGAGGTGCATTTGCATACTGGGTGCATTCATCGAGATACTTGCGGTTCCACCACATGGGAGAATTAATATGCAAACGGATAAAAACTGCAGCTTGGGGGCAGATATCTACTATTCCCCGAATTTGCCTTCTGACAAGGTCGATGGAAAAGGTACCATCCTCCTTCCACAGGTGTTCCAACCAAATACTCACGTGGAAAAGCCTGAAGCCTTCTCTTGAAAAGTTTGCTATGTTCCATGCTGGCACCTCCTCCCAGGACCATCTGCCCCCGGGGCAGTCAGTCAGAGCATACATCACAGGATATTGTGGCTGTTCATTTATAAAAAGCGTTGGTCTTCCTTTGTACATGGATATGCTTGCGCTCAAAGGCATTCTGTTATCTGTAAACTTATTCAAATTATCTTCCTCCTAAAGTTATCATATTTAACGTTCATTGCCTATTTAATGTGCATCCGTTGAAGATATCAGCCCTTAACCGAACCTAAAGTAATTCCGCTGATAAAGTATTTCTGCAGAAAAGGATATATAAATGCAATGGGTGCCGTTACAGCAATTGTTATAGCTGCCCTCAGCGTAACAGGAGTTACCTGCTGAAATTTCTGATGCAGCAGCTGCTGACTCATAAGTTCCTGCAGTGCTTCAACCTCAAGTAATAGCCTTCTCAGGAATATCTGCAGCGTGTCCCATTTGAGATTTGAATTATAAATGAGGTTGTCAAACCAAGCATTCCAGTGAAAAACTGCTGAAAAAAGTGCAACGGCTGCAAAAACAGGCAAAGACATGGGAAATATGAATTGAAAAAATATTCTAAGCTCTCCTCCCCCATCCATTCTTACAGATTCGGGTATTGCTTCCGGAAGCTCCTGTATATATGAAGCCATGATGAGCATATAATAGCAATTGACCAGATAAGGAAGCCAGTATACTGTAAAAGTATTATTAAGACCTAATCTTATTATTAACAGGTAGCTAGGTATAATCCCTCCGCTGAAATACATGGTGATAATAAATAGTATCCTTAATAATTTCCTCCCCGAAAAACCCTTTATTGTAACAACATAGGCTAAAAGGCCGGTTACTGTAAGTGATGTAAGCGTCCCTACAATAACCCTGAGAAAAGAAATCAAAGCACATTTTAAAATTTTTGGGTTTTCCAGTATCATTTTATATGATTCAAAGCTTAACTTTCTCGGCAACAGATAAACGCCACCCCTTACGGCATCATTTCCTTCGTTCAGCGATAATGCCAGAAGATTGATGAATGGAACAAGAATGCAAAGGGAAAACAATATAAGAAAAACAACATTTATCGTATCAAAAATTTTGCTTCCCAGACTATTATGTGAAAATACCGGTTTCATACGAAGTTCCTCTCCCTAAAAAATAGAAACATCAAAAATTTTCTTTGATACCCTGTTTGCTGCAAAAATAAGCACCAGACCTATTGTCGACTTAAAGAAACCTACCGCTGTTGCATATGAATAATTGCCCAGCTGAATTCCAAACCTGTACGCATACGTATCAACCACCTCATGATATTCTATGGTTTGCGGATTACCTATAAGAAGCTGCTGTTCAAACCCGGCATTCAGTATTCCGCTGATTGAAAGGATCATGAGCAATACAAGCGTAGTTCTTATGCCCGGCAGTGTTATATACCATATAGCTCGGAATCTTCCAAGCCCATCAGCTTTTCCCGCATCATACAGTTCCGGATCAATGCCTGCAATGGCCGAAAGATATATGATGGTGTTCCATCCTACATTCTTCCACAGGTTTGCACCTGTGATCACCCACCAGAAATTCTTTCCCGAAGAAAGGAAGGGTATGGAATCTTCAACTGCACCTATGGATTTCAGTATCTGGTTTACTATTCCGTCATTACCCAGCAGATTAAATAAAATACTTGCCAGTACCACCCATGAAATAAAATACGGTAAATATGATACTGTTTGAACTACTTTCTTGAAGCGTGAGCCTGTAAGCTCAGTCAAAAGTAGTGCGAGTATGATGGGGGCTGGAAATCCGAAAAGGATATTAAGACCGCTGATGGCCAGCGTATTTCTTATGATATTCCAGAAATCGGGCGATCGAAAAAATAGTATAAAGTTGTCAAGCCCCACCCAGGGACTGCTCAATATATCCTGTCCCGGAAAATATTTGGTAAATGCTATATATAGGCCATACATGGGGTAATACCAAAATATAAGTACCCAAACAATAATGGGAACCGATATAATCCAAAGCTGCCTTTCCTTGTAAAGTGTTCTTAACACTCTTTCTCCAATACCATTGTTATTAAATAACGATTGACTTACATATAAGTTTTTAATAGAACCCACATCCTTTTTTATAAGGAATAGAGAGGATTAACCTCTCTATTCCTTCAATTCAAATAATATAAACTTAATTATTGCCCTGCTTTTAATATTTTGCTAGCAGCTTTTTATATTCATCCGTTCTGAACTTTTCAATTTCCTTCAATCCCAGTGCATTTACTTTATCTCTCAATTCCTGGAAGTTCTTTTCGCATTCTGCTTCAGACTTGCTGTAAATACACTTTGCCCATCCAGATATAATGGCATCCTTAATCTGTTGATGCTTTGAACCCAACGGAGTGCTTGGGCTTATCTGCACCATTTTTTGCAATGTATTGTCATATATGGAATCCTTTGTTGCAGCTATCATTTTATTCCATGATTCCATTTCATCCGTAAACGCATGGTCATACATAAATGATGTATTATTGCCTCTTACGCCTTCAGTAGAGTTGCATACCATAAGTGGGAATACCGCACCTCTGTCCCATATCTGCTTATCAAAATCAATAGTGCCCTTTATAAGATCATTCTTTGGGCCTTCAGTAAACTCTGGCTTTCCATTTACAAACTTCCAAAGCGCTCCGTCCCCTGGAGTTTCCTCAGGTCTCCCATATCCAGGAATCCATCTGCCTATATCCGTATTGCAGAAATCCAACCAATCTAGTATAGCTTCAGGTTTTTTTGCTTTATCCGTAATAATTGTAAATTGATTCCAGGTAGCTCGGGCACTTTTACCTGTCATATAAGACCTTTCAGCTTCAGGAGCCTTAAGCATTATCTGGAAATATCGCATATCGGGATTATAATCAGACATGGTTTTCATCCATACTTCATGGCCTGCATTCCAGCTGTTCCACCAAGGACCTATGTGGCCCACAATTCTTTCGTTTGAGAATTTCTGTTTCCAGTCATCGTATTTATTAATAAACATATCCGGGTCAAGCAATCCATCAAGGTTGAACCTGTTCATGTACTTAGTCATGGCTAGACCCTCATCCGTATTAACCCAATGTGTCAGGTTGTGGGACGCATCCTCCTTGTACTGATCCTTAATTCCCCATATTCCAGCAAGTCCTGCAAGTGTTGATTCTCCACCCCAGGTAGCCATTTCATGTCCTGATATGGCGTATACCTTTTCCCCCTTGCTATTCTTTGGATGTTCTCGGACCATCTGTGTAATGATATTGTAATAGTCATCAGGAGTCACACATGAAGGTGATCCCATTTTTTTATACCAGTCATATCTCAAATGAGCCGTATTATCAGGTTCATATATCATTCCATATACTCTTGGAAGATAAAACAGCTTACCATCTTCCGTCAACAAAGTACTGTAAATTTTCCATTTTTCCAGCCCTTTTTTAATATTTACACCATGCTTATCCATCAACGGAGCAAGGTTTACAGCCTTTTTCTGTTCTACAAACCTCAAGGCTTGCTCTTCCGTCAAGGATGAAACCACTTCAGGATAATCACTTGCCGCCAGCATAAGGCTGATTTTCTGTTCCACATCTACATCATACACCACAGAGTCAATCTCAACATTGAATTTTTCCTTTACCCACGGCAATACAGCCTTGGCTCTGTTTGCGTGTTTGTCAGGATTATCTTTGCCTACATACATTGTAAATTTAGTAGTAACATCAGGAATCATCCAACCAAATTCATTTGTCGTCTGTTTTACCGTTGGAGTACTGTTTTGATTTTGCTGTCCTCCGCAAGCTGCGAGAGTCATAATAAAAACAAGCGCAAGAAAGATACATGCAAACCGTTTCATCTTTAATATTCCCCCTTAGTAATTTGCTTTGTTCAAACCTGTCTGATATTAACCCGGGTACAACTCAGCAAGCCTGACAATTAAATTATAATTTAATTGTGTATGATGAGTACATGTAATAGTTTTAAGCAGCTTGTGTTTTTTTAATTGTTTTTACTAGCGTTGAATGGAGGTTGTATAAATTTTCTCTATATACTCAGACGGAGACATTCCTGTAATTTTTTTGAAGGTTTTGGAGAAATGCGGATAATCGTTGTATCCCGAAGCAATCGCAGCTTCAGATGCTTTCATGCCTTCGCTCAATAGTCTTCTGGCTTTTTCAATCCTAATGGCGGTAATATATTCTATAAAGGAAATGCCCAATTCTTCTTTGAATAATGTGCTGACGTAGCTTGGGTTGAAGCCAAAATGAGCTGCTGTTTCACTGAGGCTCAATTCGGCATCATCTGCCCTTTCGGCAATATATTCCCGAATCATTTTTACAAGATGATTATATTTGTGGTTTTTCCCCCTTTTCAATTCCTTAAGGGTATTCCAGACGGCACATTCAAACTGCATAAACGCTTTAACAGCCTCTTTCTCCCATTCATAAATTTTTATCAAATATCTGGAGCAATAGGAATCATTCCTTATTTTTTCTTTTAATTTATCGTTCAAAATATTGACAAAATCTGAAAAAATAGGTGTAATTTTATATTTTTCTGGAATAATGTCGCATGTTTTCAGTTTTATGGACTCAAGATCGTTTTTTATCATATTATCATTCAAAAGCCATATATTTTCTGCTAATCTTTCCAGATTACCCATGCAGTTTACCATACACCTTTTGTATAACATGTCTGTTTCAATTCTCAAAAGCATTTTGTTATATACACGCTGTATTGCCGACTTCACCTCATCAACATCCATGGGTTTGAGAAGGTATTCTTCAACTCCATACTTGATCGCTTCCTGTGCAAACTTAAATTCATCATAGCCTGACAATATTATGAAATCAACGTTATATTCCCTTTTTCGTATTTCACGAATAAGCTCAAGCCCTCCCATGACAGGCATATATACATCCGTCATTATCAGGTCAGGTTTCAACCTTCCTGCCATTTCTAGTGCCTCTGCACCATCCTCGGCTTCCCCAACAATTTCATATTCAGAATCAGCATTGGATATTACCTTGTAAAGGCCTTTCCTGAATACACATTCATCGTCCACAACCATTATTCTGTACAAAATATCACTCCTGTCTGAATTACTTCTTATACTGAATGATACGGGAGGGCAATCCAAACCTTAATCCCGCGTGTAACTGCCTTTTCAAGCCGCAAACCGTATTTAGCTCCAAAAGTCAATACAATTCTGTTATGAACGTTAAGCAGTCCTACATGAGTTAATTTATCAAACTTTTCAGGTACATCCTTCTGAAGTAATTCCTCTCCCGAGAACAAACAGTTGTAATAGTTCATTAATTCTTCGTCCATGCCTCCGCCTTTGTCCTCTACAAAGAGCATATATTTGTCATTGTTCTTAAATCCTCCCATTTTTATTGCTTCAGGCCTTATACCATGCTTTTCATAGCCATGCTTGAAGGCATTTTCAACAACCGGCTGGAGCATTAATTTTACTGTATGTACATCCTTAATATCGTTATCATTAAAATGAACTTCAATATTAATATATGGATACCTTTCTTTCTGAATGCTGAGATATGTCATCGTGTGGTTGATTTCATCCTGTAGTGGTACAATATTGCTGGTATTTGAGATACTGTATCTAAAAAAACTTGCAAGTGCAACAGACATTCTACTGATTGGAAGCACGTCAGCCAGAATCGAATAAGAATTGATCAGTTCAAGTGTATTATAAAGAAAATGAGGGTTTATTTGTGACTGCATTACATCAAGCATAGACTGTTTTTGCTTTATTTCCATATCTCTTTCTCTCAACTGTGAAAGGTGTACTTCCATAATTAACTTGTCAAGCTTTGACACCATATTGTTAAAACTGGTATAAAGACTACCGATTTCATCACGCCTTCGGGTATATGCCCTTACTGTCAAATCACCATTTTCTGTTTTTTGCATAAGCTGCTGAAGGCGAAGAATTGGGGTTGTGATAGACAATGAACCTGCGCCTGCAAAAACCAATGCCGCCAGGAGAACAAATGTGGCTACGACTATAGCTATGTTTCTTAGATCAACCAGATCATCATTAAATTCATTTAGAGGCATCTCTGATGTAATAATCCAGCCTGTGCTCTGCATATGCAGGAAAACAACCAATTTGGAGTCCAAGCCTCTGCCACTGATGAAATAATTACTTTCACTGGTTTGGAGTCTGGCAATTTCAGTATCCGGTATAAATGTGCCGCGTTTTTTGGGGTCAGAGTGGCAAATGATATGTCCATTTGGATCCACAATCATAATCCTACCTGACCGTCCCAACTTAACTCTTTCAACAATCTGCGATATTGTTTCAGGCCTTATATCAACAATCAACATCCCATTTCCCTTTTTGCTCCTAGGATTATGAAAACGTAAAGTCATAGTGACTGCAGGCATGTTGTTAAAAAAGCTTATTTCCATAAACTCAAACTTTCCCATCCTAGTGCACTTATTTTTATACCTCTCGTACCTTTCCTGCGCAAAAAGATAGCTATAGCTTGAACTGGCAACAGATGTTTCAGAAACCAGTGACAGTGCGGAAATATCAGGCTTGTTCACCATGATGCTATTGAAAAGCTCCTCCTGAATGGGCTTTGTCACCATATATCTTATATATGAATCATCGCTTGTATTCTCAAGAAATTCCCATGTGAGACCGTTGGAAACCACAGGAACCACTATTTGCTCTACATCGTTGAAATAGTAATTCAGGTAGCTTTCCGTTTGCACAAGAAGTTGGCTGCTGGCATTTATGGCACTATTGAGAATAATTTTTGAAGATCTGGTATAAATAAAATATACAGATAAAGTGAATGGTATGCACATCAAACACATAAGTACAGTGAGCTTTGCTTTAATAGACAATCCCCTGCTTAGTGTTTTTAGAAACCACTTTTTTATCTTTTCCTCACTTCTGCGCTTCATAACAGTTTACCTTTTTTCAGCATTCAAACCTATGCTTCCATTTCTTCTGTAATCTTCAGGGCTTATACAATTCCAGCTTATCAAAAACATAAAGAAATATTTGTAATCTTTTTATTTCAAAATAATTCTTTGTTCGATACTGAAATAACAAACCCCTAGAAATCAAGAATGAATATATCCTTCCAAACACAATTATACTTTTATAATAACATGAGAGAGCCTCGTCAGCAATACTGATACACTCAATGCAAATTGAAAAAACTCTGTAAATCATTACCAAATACAATACAATTTAAATTAATATATGTTTTGAACTTAATAAGCTTTGCAGATATAAATAAAGGTTGCACTTAATGATATCAATGTCATTAAATGTAACCTTTTCAACGAATTTAATTTTGATTCTGCTGCAAAAACCCATTTTCGGAAACTTCGATGAAATCACTAACACCTTGTCTTGCAATTCCTCACCCGCATCAATGTGACATCCTGTCACGTGATGCTCAAAATGCCATCCGTGGCATTTTGGCATCGGAAT
>JAOACY010000088.1 GCA_026417615.1 Clostridia bacterium | reverse complement strand
TTTTTGCAAATAATACCCAAGGCGGATTTTTTCAGAAAGATTTATGAGGATATTGACCTGGGAAAAGGTTCAAATATTTTTATAATAGATGACCAAAATACTATTGTATCCTCAAAAGACAGCAATAACACAGGAAAAAGCATTGATGAGATTCTGCCGGTTTCCAAAAGCCTTAATGAAGCAGCTGGAACTTCAAAAGACAAAGGCAATAAAGGGGTGCTTTGGCATAATTCGGCAGGCAAGACCATGATGGTATGCTACAGCGCTAATCCAGGCACTAATTGGAAGGTAGTTGGCATTGTGCCGTTTGACAGCCTTATGCAAAAAACAAATGCCATATTCTATGTGGTTACAATGCTTATTATAATTTGTGCGCTTGCTTCACTTTTAATCTCATATATGGTAACCAGAAGCGTGACCTTGCCCATGGGCAGGATAAGCCATTCGGTTGAGGCTCTTAAAAACGGTGATTTTACAAAGCTGCTTGACGTAAAATTTAATGATGAGATTTCAAAATTCGCAGAAGGCTTTAACAGAATGATTTCTGACATAAGAGCAATTATAGTCGATGTGCATAAATCCGCAGAGAATGTTGTAAAAAGTTCTGACACCATAGCAACTCACTCGCAGCATGCGGCAGCATCAGCCACACAAATAGCCAAGGCTATCCAGGACATGTCTGAAGGCTCTTCCGAGCAGGCTTTTGAAGCTCAAAAAGGCAAGGAAATAATGGGCGCGCTGGCTGATAATCTCAATGTGGTTGTGGAAAACACTTCCTTGGTTCAGGACGCAGCATATGAAGCGAGAAATTTAAGCCAAAATTCGCTTAAGGTAGTGGACGACCTAAACAGCAAAGCAAAGGAAACGGGCTTGGCCACAGATTCAATTGTTAGCCTTATTAATGACCTTAATTCGGATATGAAGCAGATAACAAATATTGTAAAGGTTAGCGTGGGGATTTCCGAACAGACGAATCTTCTTTCGCTTAATGCAGCAATTGAGGCTGCAAGAGCGGGAGATGCCGGAAAAGGCTTTGCAGTCGTTGCCGAAGAGGTGAAAAAGCTTGCCGATAAGTCCAAAGCAGCTTCCGTATCAATAAGCTCAATAATTAACAGTATTGTTGCAAAGACCAATTATATGGTAGAGGCGGCCCAAAATGCTTCAAAGGCAATTGACAAACAGATGGATGCTGTTGTCCACACTGAAAAAGCTTTTAAAACCATTCTTGATTCAACAGACAATATGGTTATCCAGATTGAAAGGGTAAACAGGCTCATTAGAGATATGGATGAATTAAAAGCTAAGGCCGTGTGCCTTATGGACAGGATAAGCGAGATATCCGAGGCTTCTGCTGCCGCTTCGGAGGAAATAGGGGCTACAACTCAGGAACAGATTTCGGCTGCAAGCATTTTGGCCGATCTTGCTGATTCGTTAAACGAAATGGCTGGCTCACTTGAAAAGACGATTGCACATTTTAAGGTTTAAATAAAGCATAATCAAAAAATATAATTTACAAAAAAAGGCTTTCAATATTTTGCATTGGAAGCCTTTTTAAAATTAAACCCAAAAATCTACTCAAAAATCAAATGACATGAATTTGGCTTCTAATTATAAAACCCCCTGCATTGCTCATTTTGTTGCCTTTTTGCAAATATTCTGCTAAATGTTTTTGCAAAGATGTTTTGAGCTGTATTTTGTCCAAGTCTTTGTGCCTAACTCCGAAAACCCTTTCAAACATCTGGATGTCATCGCTTTTTACAGGGAACAGATAAAACAGCCTTTGAAATTTAACAATATTTGATTCAGGAGGGAGGATATTTGAAAGCTGCCAGTCAAATAACCATGTGTAGCAGACAAAAGCTTTGAAATCAAATTCCGGAAAGGTTGTGGAAAAAAATTTTTGAGCTTTTGAAAAGGAAATTAAGCAGCTTTCAAGCTCAAGTTTTTCACCTTCAGGAATATGAACGTCCAAAACTGGATCTCCGGCTTTTAGAGCTAGGTTGTAATCACTTGAATCAAGAACAAGCAAGCTTTTTTCTACTTTTCCGATAGATTTGATTGGATTGCCGGTAATTTTATCATGATTTTCGTTGAATTCCGCAGACCAGCACAATGGGTCGCAAATGCTGTTGGTGCCGTCAATCAGGCCATCCTGCCTTATTTTTATGCCTTTTTCAAAAAAAGCGATAATTTCATTACTATTTTTATGTTTGTAAGCTCTTAAAGGAGTATTCATATATTCCATTGAAAACTGAAGCCTGCCGAGCCTGTAAAGACGCCCTGTCATATGCAGCAGAAGCCAATTGCTTTGCGAAAAGCCCCAATGTCCGTTTTCATTATAATATTTATTCATCCAAAGATTAATATCGGAAAGAGTATCCCTTAAAATATCCTCCGTTATTCCAGAATTAGAATAATGAACAATAAGACTGTCAAGCCTCGACAACAGGGCAAGCAACCCAAAAACACCTGAATCAATGCCATACATGCCGTTTAACGAAGGAAAGCAAAATGTCCATGGATCAAAGTTTTTTTCAAGATTAGAAAGTGTAATACAATAGTGCCAGTACAGCTGTTTTAAAAAAAGATTTTTAGATATTTTACCAGCATGATCAATGAGCACTTGCAAGGCTTTTTTGTCCAAATTAAGTATTTTATTTGCATTAGTAAGGTAATCCATGCCAAGGTATTTTATATTGTTTGCTGGAAATGATGACATGGATGAATCCCAGTTTGAAAGTATGCTTTTATCTTTAATAATTTTGCCAAGTTCAAGGCTTAAATCCCCATTCATAAAGCAAGCTCCACACTTTAAGCATTTGACAAAAGGTCTAGCAGGCCTGCCCTGAAATTCACATAATCTTCATATTCAAGGCTGTATGCTTCGGATTTATAGTTATCGTCAAATAAATTGAGATTTTTTAAATTGTGTATTTTTATAACAAGCGGCCATAGATTTTTAAGCTTAGCTTCAAAATCAATGAATTGTTTTTTTACAAGCTTTATAAGCTCAAAATCCTCAATACCCCTTTTTAAGTGCTTATACCTAAGACTTAACAAGGGTTTTCCGTTATTGCCAGGATAAACAAAGTTTGTTTCCCCGCTTGGCCAAGCCGGGTAAGCATAAGCCAATCTGGTTCTTGGATTTTCCGGCCAGGCTGTATAATTCCAGCGCAAAAAGCCGTTAAATCCCATAAAAGCAGTCAATATTCCAATTAAACGACTCTCCAGCAAAGGTGAACGAATAAAAGTATTGGGAAATGAAGGCAAACAGCATACATACCATAAAAGCCTTCCTTTTACAAGCTTTCGCATTTCATCAATCAAATCCCACTCACTGCAGACTACATTAAAAATAGGAACAAAATCATTAATCAAGCTGTTAAAAGCTTCTATAAAACCTGCATGATTAATAGCTGCTTTATAATTAAACGAAGGAGCAGCCTGTTTCAATAAGTTAATACAGATTTTGAATTTTTCAATATCGGGAGGTTCATCTGCAGCAATTAAAACCTTATCTATAAGGCCCTCCTTTATAAAAAAGTCTTCAAGAGCCTTAATATATAAAACAATGCTTTCTTTATCACACATGAATTTATAGCATCCGTCGCTTTCGTCTAAGTACCGCAGCCTAATAGCGTCAGGATAATCAGGGGCAATGCCGCCGAAAGAATTTTCCTCGCTTGTCCATATGTTGGCTAGGCCGAAAACTTCAATCTCATCCTTTATGCCATATTTGCCGCATAGGTTTATATATCTTTTTACTGCTGAAAAATCATATTTAAAACTGCCATTAACATCTTTGGTTATTTTAATCATATTGTATTCAAATAAATCGGAAAGATAAGAGGTTTCTTTGTAGCAACCCTGGCCGGACCATGGAATTTCCGAGGCAACAATGCTTACTGCTTTTTGGCCCAGTTCTGCCAGTGCTTTTACATAGCTTTCAAGCACAAAAAAATGCTCGTCTGACCACCGCCTGACTTCATGCTTGCGGGCTATATTCGAAAGATGCTGCCAAAGATCAAGGTGAAAAGAATAATCCTTAGGACAAGGCATTAAAACATCTTTTATTTCTAATTGAAATTCGAGCGTATCTACCAATTCCTCGTCTGAAAATTGGGTATGCCTGTAAATAAAAACCTTACCGTTGTACAAGCCTGCCTTGCAGCTATCCGGAATAGTTATTTCAGTCCAGAAGGGCTGGATTCTTTTATACGGAACAAAAACTGTTTCATCATTTAGCAATATGTCGCTTTTGCTTATTCCATCGTCATCATCAACCATCCCAACAGGAAAAACCTGAATTTTTGCATCTATTATTGTACTTAAGCACACATCCAGGCGCAAATTTAAAGGCGGCATGTATTTTGCATATATGGCATTGTAGCCGTAAGGCGAAAAATAAGTGTTTTTGCTTATTGAAACAGTAATATCTGAATCAGAAGCGATAAGAATCTGGAAAGCGGCCCAATCATTTTTAGCAGCTATAAGACGGATATTTTTTTTACTGAAATCAAATTGAGATCCAAATTCATGTTTGTAGCTTTCATTGGTTAGAGCATATTCAAGCTTCATAAAAACCTCCAAGGGTGGGCTTTTGAAAGTATTATACAATAATTAATAGGTTCATGCAACAAATCAGCTTGAGGTTTTATTTAAATAAAAAATAATAAAATTATACCAAAATTATTATGGTTTAAACAAATCCTTTAACAAGTTGATGCAATATAGTGTTGTTGATGGTATAATCTTAAAGAAAGATTATTCGATAACTCACTGTATTATCATGGCATATTGAATGTGAAAATTAGTAAAATGCAATATTTTTAAAGGAGCGGATTATTTTGAAAATGATAAAAAACCCTATACTTAAGGGCTTTAATCCTGATCCGTCGATTTTAAGGATTGGAAAGGACTATTACATAGCAACGTCAACATTTGAATGGTTTCCTGGAGTTCAGATACATCATTCAATTGATCTTGTCAACTGGAAACTGATTACAAGGCCTTTAGACAAGACTTGCCTCCTTGATATGAGAGGAGAGGCTAATTCCTGCGGCGTTTGGGCACCTTGCCTATCATATCATTCGGGTAAATTCTATCTGGTTTACACCGATGTAAAATCTCTCGACTGGCCGTTTTTGGAGACCCACAATTACCTTGTTACTGCTTCTGATATTCTAGGTCCATGGTCTATGCCTGTTTACCTTAACTCAAGTGGATTTGATCTTGTCAATATTACTTGACACATTTTTCTCGAACAATATGTGGCTTTGGCGCTGGGATATAATGGGATTGAGCGTAGCGAAATCCCATTATATCCCAGCGCGCCGCCTCACTCCCATCATCACGCTGTCTTAGCA
>JAOACY010000001.1 GCA_026417615.1 Clostridia bacterium | reverse complement strand
TCTTCAAGGAATGCATTCATTACAGGCCTTGCTCCTGCGGCAATACCGCAGGTTGCCATACCCACAACAATCCTTAAAGCATCCTTGTTTGTTCTCAAGCTAATGTCCGCTAGGGTTTTCTTCCTTATCTCTTCCAATTCAGCTAATGACTTCATTCAACACACCTCCGAAAATAATCTTTATTCCTTCATTAATATAACCCTTTATCCATTCAATCACCGAATACTCCGATATTGGGACTTCTGCCAGCCGAGCCTTGACTTCTTGTGTATCAAAGCAAAACTGCTCCTTCTTGTTATCCAGAACCAGAAACCACCTAATGTTCGGGTTTGACATAATAACTCCGGCAAGAGTTTCTCCAACGTCCCCAAGCGGAAGCCTGTCTATGTGGGAAATCCCGAACTCCGCAGAAAGCCTGGTTCCTTTTCCGGGAGACGATGAAATATTAAGATGCCCTCCCGCTGCCTCGGCCGAATCCTTAAAAAGCGGAATCCCCAGGCCTATCTTCCTGGTTGTTCGGGTGGTGGTAAAGGGATTTGCCGCTTGGTGAAGAAGATCTTCGCTCATGCCGCACCCATTATCAGACACGGTTATAGTTAAGCGATCCTTTTGTGCATCTGCGGTTATAGCGACATCTACCCTTGACGCTCCTGCAGTTATGGAGTTTTGAAGGATATCCATCAGGTGGAGCGATAAATCTTTCATTATTCCATGTACTTCTTGAGAATGCCTTCTACGTCATCGGCATTTAGCCTTCCGTAAACATCTTCATTAATAGTTATAACAGGAGCCAGGCCGCACGCACCTATGCACCTGCAGGCATCAAGTGAAAACAATCCGTCTTCAGTGCATTCACCTGCATGAATACCGAGCTTTTCCTTCAATTTGTCAAGAATCTGTCCTGCTCCTTTAACGTAGCACGCCGTACCCATACAAACCGAAATCTTGTATTTGCCCTTAGGATTCAGTGAAAACTGAGTATAGAAGGTTACAACCCCATATATCTCAGTAAGAGGAACATTAAGACCCTCCGAAATCTTTTTCTGAACACTCATTGGCAAATATCCGTACACTTCCTGTGCCTCATGCAAAACGGGAATAAGAGCTCCCCTTGTATTCTTGTATTTTGCAATGATTTCCTGAAGCTTTTGTTCCCTGTCATCTGCGCATGTATCAACACTTCCGCAGCAGCAGCAATTGTTCTCGCTCATCAATAATGACCTCCCTACTAATTTTTTCATTAGACATTGCCTGTATATTCAACAAAGGTTGTTAAGTATTTAACAATAACCCTTACAATTATAACAGTTTTTTTGTAAAGATTCAATCTTTTTTACAATAAATTATTGTAAAGTTGATTGCAAAAGCATGATTGCAAGTGCATTACAGGATTTCCTAAAAGCTTATTGTATACAATTTGGAGGTATAGGCTAGAAGTTGGAGGTTGGAATACTTATTTGTCCTTACCGGAACAAACACGTTGCCAGGTAATAAATAAACGGAATAAATATTGCAGGCAGCATGTTTCCGACTTTTATTCTTTTTATTTCAAGTATATTTATTCCAATAGCCATTATTAGTGCACTGCCAACAAGCGACATCTGGTTTATGACAGAATCTGTAAGCCATGGTTTAATAAGCCCCGCCAAAAGCGTTATGCCCCCCTGGTAAATTAATATAGGGAGAGCTGAAAAGGCAACCCCTATGCCCATTGTTGCCGCAAAAATTACAGCGCTGACACCATCAAGCACAGACTTCGCAAAAAGAGTGCTTGTGCTTCCTGTAAGGCCGTCTTCAAGCGACCCCACTATTGCCATTGCCCCGACGCAATATATAAGGCTTGCGGTTATAAAGCCCTGGGCAAAGGTGCTTTCCCCTTTAACCAGTTTCCTCTGGAACCAGTTCCCCATCCTTTCAAGCTTTTCCTCTATATTGATAAGCTCTCCTGCAACACCACCGATAACTAGGCTTAAAATCATCAGCATGGTTCTGTCAGTGCTTTCTCCTTTTATTTGCTTACCCAGGCCTGACAATGTACCTGATACTCCTATAATTAATACGGACAATCCTATCGCTTGTATAACTGTTTGCTTAAACCTCTGGGAGAGGCCGTTTTTTACAAAAGTACCAGCCATTCCTCCTGCAACAATCGAAACAGCGTTCACTATAGTTCCCAACCCGATCATTTAAAGCCCCCCAACAAAAAAATCATATTTTCTACTTTAACACATCTAACCCTTGCTCTCAACCAATTTTTTGGATAATCAAGAGAGGGGCAGTTTTATCCTTGCATTTTATATACAACAACTGTCCCTCTCTTGATATTTACACTTTCTTAATTTTTTAGTCATTAAAAATGTACTGGTTGAGAATCGACTCCAATACTTCTTGTCTTCCGGAAGCATTCTTAACCTGATCATTTTCCATAGCGTATTTTTCAAGCTCCTTGAAGCCAACCTTGCCATCAACGATATCCTTGCCGATACCGGTTCTATAGCTTGCGTATCTGTCCTCAATAAACTTGTCGAGCTTACCGTCCTCAATAATTTTATAAGCTATCTTAAGGCCCTTTGCGAAGGTATCCATACCTGCGATATGGGCATGGAACAGATCCTCAGGTTCGAAGGAACCTCTCCTTACCTTTGAGTCAAAGTTCAAGCCACCTGTTGTAAATCCACCGGCTTTCAAAACTTCGTACATAGCCAGAGTTGTATCATATATATTGGTCGGGAATTGATCCGTATCCCATCCGAGAAGCAGGTCACCCTGGTTTGCATCAATACTTCCCAGCATTCCGTTGATTCTTGATACCCTCAGTTCATGCTGGAAGGTGTGGGCTGCCAGTGTTGCGTGGTTTGCTTCTATGTTCATCTTGAAATACTTTTCAAGTCCATATGTCCTTAAAAATCCGATAACTGTTGCTGTATCAAAGTCATACTGGTGCTTTGTGGGTTCCTTCGGCTTGGGCTCAATAAGGAATTGACCTGTGAAGCCGATCTCCTTTGCGTATTCAACAGCCATTCCAAGGAATCTGCCCATGTTGTCCAGTTCAAGCTTCATGTCGGTGTTAAGGAGAGTCTCATAGCCCTCTCTTCCGCCCCAGAATACATAGTTTTGGCCTCCAAGCTCTTTGGTAATTTCCATTGCCTTTTTCACCTGTGCTGCGGCGAAGGCAAAAACATCGGCATTGGGGGATGTGGATGCGCCATGCACGAATCTTGGATTGCTGAAGGCATTGGTTGTACCCCAGAGCAGCTTTACACTGCTGGTTTTCATGTATTCCTTGATAAGCGCTACGATTTCGTCAAGCCTCTTGTTGGTCTCCCTTAGCGTTGAAGCTTCCGGCGCTATGTCCCTGTCATGGAAGCAGAAGAAAGGCACTCCCAGCTTTTCGCACAGTTCGAAATTTGCAGCCACTTTTGCTTTCGCAAGCTCCATGGCATCACCGATTCCATCCCATGGTCTTACTGCAGTTCCGGGGCCGAAAGGATCCGAGCCTGTTCCCTGATAAGTATGCCAGTAAGCTACGGCAAACCTGAGGTGTTCCTTCATTGTCTTTCCGCCTATTACTTCGTTTTCGTTGTAATACTTGAAGGCAAGCGGATTATCTGACTTTGGTCCCTCATACTGAATTTTTGAAACATTCTTAAAATATTCTGACATTTTAGTCTCCTCCTTGTATAATTTAATTATTGATTCTAATGCAAAACTCCATTTGCGGAAGCTTCGATGGAATTAATTAATACTGAACAAAGCCTTCAGCGGTATTATTGCGGCGCCAAGGGCTGATGCCTTTTCCCCTATTTGAGATGCCTCAATTTCTACTTTCGAGGCAGGGTATTCAAGTGCTTTACCGGCAACAACGCCTCTTATATAGTCCAGCACAAAATCCGAATAGCGGACAAATTCCTTCCCGAGTATTACCTTTGAAGGGTTCAGCGTGTTGACAACATTGGATATTGCTATGCCAAGATACCTCGCAGATTCCAAAAGGACCCGCTTGGCTTCGACATCCTGGTTGGCGGCAGCTTTAATAATCAAGTTCAGATCAATTTGCCCCAGGTCCTCAACTGAATTCAAGGAGGAAAGAGCACCTTGTCTTATAATGCGTTTGAAATGCTCTGCAATGCTTACCGTTGAAGCCAGCGTCTCAAGGCACCCATAATTCCCGCAGCCGCATTTTGGCCCGTTTTCGTCCACGACTATATGGCCAAGCTCCCCCGCGCTCCCTCCGGCTCCTCTGTAAGGCTTCCCGTGTGCGAATATCCCGGCCCCTATACCTGAGCTTACGTTGATACATACAAAATTGTCTATGCCCTGACATGCACCAAGCCAGTTTTCGCATATCGCCGAAGCCATAGCTTCATTTTCAATCATCACCGGAACATTTCCAAACCTCTTTAGGTCTGCGCGTAAATCCTTATGCTTCCATTTCAGGTTGGGTGCAAGGACAAGCTCCTTTGTTATGCTGTCAATCAGACCCGGCACTGAAACACCGATACCCAAAAGCTTTTCCCAGCCGACCATGTATTCATCCACAAGGCGGGCTGTCTCATTCTCCAAAAACTCCATTACTCTTTCGTAAGCATAATTTTCCGGAGTCTTAACCAGCTTTTCCGCAATAATATCACCTTTTATATCAATCATCATAAAGCCGGTATAATCGATGTCCACATCAATTCCCACCGAATAGAACGAGCGCGGCTTGAGCTCCAGAAGCACCGGCCTTCTTCCGCCCTTTGACTCTCCCGTCCCAGTCTCATGAATATAACCCTTTTCCATCAAGCTTGATGCAATAAGCCCGACCGCAGTTGGCGAAAGGCCGGTAAGCTTAGCCAAATCAGCCTTTGACAGCGCTTTGTGAGTTCTGATCAGGTTTAAAATCGCCGTCTGGTTAAATTCCTTTAAAAAGCTGTTGTTACCTGTCTTCTGCCGTATCATAGACTCATCCTTTTAATATGGCTGCCAAATCCGCATAGTCCTGTTTAAGTGACTTGTATAATTGCCTGTATATTGCGTAGAACCTGGAATATTTTGCGTTCAAGGCCATATCGGCGCTTTGTCTTGTCTTAACCTTAATGACAGCTTCACAAGCCTGGGGAACGCTGTCGTACACACCTGCTCCCACGCCTGCAAGAAGAGCAACGCCAAGAGCCGGTCCCTCACTGGAATTAATTGTTGTTATTTCGGTTCCAAAAACGTCCGCCTGCATTTGTCTCCACAGCTTGCTCTTGCCGCCTCCGCCGGAAGCTCTTACTTCAGTGACATCCACACCCATTTCCTTAATGATTTCAAGGCAATCCCTCAGGCTGTATACAACACCTTCCATTACGGAGCGGATCATATCCTGTTTTTCATGCTTGGCTGACAATCCGAAAAATACTCCCTTAGCATCAGGGTCAAGGTGCGGTGTCCTTTCCCCCATCATATAAGGAAGATAAATCAAGCCGTTGCAGCCCGCATCAACCTTCTCGGCTTCCTGGTCCATAAGAATGTAGGGGTCAATTTTCATTAGCTCTGCCGTTCTTTTTTCTTCAATACAGAAGTTGTCCCTGAACCATTTAAGCGAAAGTCCTGCCCCCTGGGTAACACCCATGATATGCCATGTGTTTGGAAGCGCATGACAGAAGGTATGCACCCTTCCAAGGGGATCTATGCTTACGTTTTGCGAGTAAGCAAACACAACCCCTGAGGTGCCTATCGTGGAGGATATTACACCAGGTTTTACGATGCCGTTTCCTACCGCTCCGGCAGCCTGGTCACCTGCGCCGCCCACAACAGGCGTGCCCTCGGCAAGGCCTGTTACCTCGGCGACGTTTCTTGTTACCGCACCTGTAACATCCTGGGATTCATGCATTTTCCCGAGCATGTCAATGCTTATGCCCAGCTTGCCAAGAACTTCAGAGCTCCACTGTCTCTTCGGAATATCCATGAACTGCATTCCGCTGGCGTCAGAAACTTCAGTTGCATACTCTCCGGTCAGCTTGAACCTGATGTAGTCTTTAGGAAGAAGAATTTTTTTGATTTTTTCAAAAACAGAGGGCTCATTGTTTTTTACCCACATGACCTTTGAGGCTGTGAAACCCGTAAGTGCCGGATTGGCAGTGATTTCAACAAGCCTTTCCCTTCCGATTATAGACGTTATCTGTTCACATTCCGCAGCGCTCCTCTGATCACACCAGATGATGGCTTTTCTTAAAACATTGTTGTCCTTATCCAGCAGGACAGCCCCGTGCATTTGCCCGGACAGGCCTATGCCCTTGACTTCCTTAGGATTCACTGCGCTTTTGTAAAGCACCTCTTTTACGGTAATAACGGTTGCATTCCACCAGTCTTCAGGGTCTTGTTCAGCCCATCCGATATATGGCTGGTACAACGGGTATTCAGCCAGGGCGCTGGCTACAGTATTTCCTGCTTCATCAAACAAAACCGTCTTGGTGCCTGATGTGCCGATATCAATACCGAGTAAATATGCCATAATATCCTCCCCTCATATACTTTGTAATATTATATTATTAAGTTTACCACAATAACACTTATTATTCAATGTGAAGCAAGAATTATTTTATACTTAGTAATATTATGTTAGTAAATCATGCTTAACTGAATTTCACTTGACCATCTTATATTTGACGGATGTTAAGCCATCATGTTTCCAGCTTTAACTCATTCATAAAAAATCCAAACAGCAAAAACCGCCTGCCCCCACGGACAAGCGGTTCATATGGTGACCCATCGGCGACTCGAACGCCGGACACCTTGATTAAAAGTCAAGTGCTCTGCCAACTGAGCTAATGGGTCAGGTATTGGCTGGGATGCATGGACTCGAACCATGGAAATGCCAGAGTCAAAGTCTGGTGCCTTACCAACTTGGCTACATCCCAATGCTTGAAGTAAGATTTGAGAAGTTTGAGATTGGAGAAATCCAACAATCAGCTTCTTTCATCTAATTTCTAAATTGGGGTGGATGATGGGATTCGAACCCACGACCCCCAGAGCCACAATCTGATACTCTAACCAACTGAGCTACATCCACCGTCTCAAAAAAGACACATTAAGTATTTTAAGGCACTCAGCTCTTTTTGTCAAGTAATTTTTTGCTTCTTTCCAAGCCAATTTAAGCCAGTCCTAAGCCAAAACCTTGATTTCGTCTCCTGCTTTTACAATCCCGCCTTTTATGACTTTTGCAAAAATTCCTTCCCTTGGCATGACACAGTCCCCCACCTGATGGTAAATAGCACATCCTTTGTGACACTCCTTGCCAATCTGAGTGACTTCCATTATTACACCATTTATATCAAGCCTTGTGCCAACAGGCAGAGAATAGAGTTCAATTCCTTCTGTGGTAATGTTTTCGGCAAACTTACCCCAACAAAGTCCCTCCACACCCAATGCCTTTATCTTGTCAATGCTTTCCTGCCCCAATAGGCTGACCTGCCTGTGCCAGCTGCCCCCATGAGCATCACCTTTAAGTCCGAAGCCTTCGACAAACTCGCCCTGCTCAATGGTCTTTTTAGGCACGCCCTTTTCCTCACTTATGTTAATTGCTATCACTTTACCCATTCTTCTCCCCTCTTTCTGCTTTGATATAATTTCCTGATTTTCCGCCGGTCTTTTTTGTCACCATAATTTCACCTATAACCATTTCCCTGTCAACAGCCTTACACATGTCGTAAACCGTAAGAGCCGCAGCCGACACAGCAGTCAGCGCTTCCATTTCCACGCCGGTCTTGCCTGTGCACTTCACTGCGGCACGTATTTCGATACATCCCTTTTCCAGGTCTCCATTCAATTCAACCTTTACGGAATCCAGCAAAATACTGTGGCACATGGGTATTAACTCCCAGGTGCGTTTTGCCGCAATTATTCCGGCTATTCTTGCTGTCGAAAGCACGTCACCCTTGGGCAAGGAACCTTCAGCTATGAGCTCCAGGGTTCCCTTCTTCATGTACACCTTCCCTTCTGCAACCGCCTCCCTGGCAGTATTATCTTTTTCCGAAACATCAACCATCCTTGCATTACCTTTTTCATCTATATGTGAAAGACTCATTCAAACCACCTCTTTCTTTGCCCTAGCCGCCTATCATGCTCATATTTCTTTCAGATCTGAAGCCCTTGTTAAAATTGTGTCCCTCAGGCTTATTATAAATTATTTGTTTCAAATAATCAAAAAGCTTATCAGTTTCACTCCTCAGCACTTTCGTTATGTCCACTTCTCCGTTGCTCCCAAGGCAGGGCTTTATCCGTCCGTCACAGGTAAGCCTTATTCTGTTGCAGCAATCGCAGAATTTATGGCTCATAGGGCTTATAAACCCTATGCGTCCCTTGTAACCATCTATTCTGTAATAACTTGCAGGCGATCCTGTTTCAGTTCTTTCACACTTTATCAGTTCAGGATGGGATGCAATTATATCGGAATTCAAAACTACTTTGTCCAAGCCTTTATTGCCAAATTCACCTACCGGCATAAGCTCTATAAATCTCACCTCAACTGGCAGGTCTTTTGTCAGAAGCATCATGCTTTCTATCTCCGAATCATTCAGGCCCTTCACAACAACGGTATTTATCCTTACAGGCGAAAGCCCCGCTTCCAGCGCCTTATGAACCCCTTGCAGCACTCTTTCCAGCTTTCCTCCTCCCGTAATGTAGGCAAACTTGTCCGTGTCCAGGGAGTCCAAACTTATGTTGACCCTGTGCAAGCCAAGATCTTTAAGCTTACAGGCTGAACTTGCAAGGCTTATACCGTTGGTAGTCATTGACAGGTCTTCTATTTGCCTGATTGCCGCCAGCCTCCGGACAATATCGAATATATCTTTTCTTACAAGAGGCTCGCCCCCTGTTATCCTGACCTTCCTTATACCAAGCCTTGCCAGAGCTTTAACCGCTGTTTCAATCTCTTCCGCCGACAAGCTTGCGCAGCCTGATGCTCCATGAGTTCCGCCAGGCTGGCAATACAGGCAGTTAAGATTGCAGTTCTGCGTAACCGAAATTCTAAGATATTCAATTCGCCTTCCCAAATGGTCTATCATGCTTATACCTCACAAATCGAATATTGATGCTATTTGTATTCCCCCGGAAGAAACTTGTTTCCAAATTTCCATAGTACTCCAAAGCAGTTTTTATTGCATAAACAGCTTTATCAAGTGTAAAGGGTTATCTCTCCCGCACCTTGTGTATTGTACCCGCCAAGAGATTCAAGCGCCCGCTTGAACTCATCCGAGCGGAGTGTGTCCAGAAAGCTTTTCATCACTTCCATCTCCAAATGCTTCTGCAAAGTCACAAAATCATATTGTTCTTCACAAACAGGTATAAAATCAAGTCCAAAGGCTTTCGCCGCCGAAAGTATGCCCATTCCAGCGTCAGCGCTGCCTGAAGCCACAAGCGCCGCAACGGACATATGCGTGAACTCCTCTCTGTCATAACCGTATATCATAGCCGAATCAACCTCCTGCTTTTTCAGGAGGTAGTCCAGAAGAATTCTGGTTCCCGAACCCTTTTGCCTGTTTACATATCTAATGCCTTCCGCCGTCAAATCACCAAGGCTTTTGATTCCCTTAGGGTTGCCATGCGCCACCATCAAACCCTGGAGCCTTTTTGTGCAGCTTATGGCGGCCGCCTTCTCCCCATAAAAATATTTGTCAATAAAGCTTTTATTGTAGCTGCCCGTATCCTCATCAAGAAGGTGTATGCCCGCCATATGGGCCTCCCCTCTCTTTACAGCCATAATCCCGCCCATACTCCCCACGTGGGAGGATGATACATATTGACCTTTGGCTCTCCTCATCATTATATCCGTGACAATATCTATAAGCGGATCATGGCTTCCCGTAACAACCAGCGTGTTTTCAATTTCCCTCATATCCCTCAGCAGCTGCACCCGAACCTCGCTGCCCCTGTCAATACCTTCTGAGTTTAAAGGAATCTCAATAATTCCATCTGCTTTTAAAAAGGAAGTGATTACACCCGCACCTCTGTTAAGGGGTGTCGCCACAAGCTTTTGTGCTACCCACCCAAGCTTCACCCTTAAAAACTCCTTGTATTTCAGCGAGGATACAACACTCCTTGACAGCACGGCAGTTGCACTCACGGGTTCATTGAACACCGCTCCGGTCAAAAGCTCCAGCACAGGCTTTACGACCTTTTCCATCACGATTATCGCTGACACCGGATAGCCAGGAACACCAACAACCGGACACTTTCCGATACTTCCAAGTATTGTGGGCTTTCCGGGCCTGATTGCTATGCCGTGTATATATATCTTACCCAAAAGGTCAATTGCCTGGGAAGTGAAATCTTCCCTGCCCGCTGAAGAACCAGCGTTAACGATAACCATGTCACATTCATTGCTTGCCCTCTCCACTGCCTCAGTCAGCCTCCTGAGATTATCGGGCACAATCCCGTAAACCCTGCTTTCCACCCCCCATGCCTCAAGCATTGAGGAAAAAATAGATGAGTTGAATTCAATAAGCTCTCCCTTCCCGGGATTGTCCGTAGGGCTTATTATTTCATCTCCTGTAGGAATTACGCCTACCACAGGCTTCTTCCAAACCTTGACCTGCAGTACCCCTCCAGCAAGCAGTGCACCTATTTCAACCGCGCCGATCCTCCTGTTTGAAGGTATTATCATCTCTCCGGCGCAAATATCTTCTCCTATTTGCCGCACATGCTGCCAGGGAACAGCAGCCTGCATCAGCTTGATCCTCCCTTCGCCTGCTTCGATTACGTCCTCAATCATAACAACAGCGTCAAAGCCCTCTGGTATTGGGTCTCCAGTATCCACCCTTTCAAAATCCAAACCTTCCTCGAGAATAACCGGAGTGGTTTCCGTAGCACCGAAGGTCCTTCTGGCTGCCAGAGCTATACCGTCCATGGCGCTTGCATTGAAATGCGGCGATGAAATCACAGCGATGGCCGCCTCAGAGGTAATCCGCCCCGCCGCCTGACCCGCAGGTATGCTCTCTGACTCACGCTGTATGCCAAGACCGGCTATCTCTTTCAAATAATGCTGCAAAGCACTCTCAAGCTCGATATTATTCAAATAACTAAAACCCATAAACATTTCCTCGCAATTACCGCATTAGCAGAATTCAAACCTGATCAATTCAGAATAATATAACCTCTACATCCTGTCCCGCCGATAGTCCCTCGGCTCCCCTGCCTATATGGACGTACCCTTGGGCCGATGAAAGCAGCGTTATAAGTCCGGATTTTCCAAACACAGGCCACACAAGATTTTTTTCCTCTTTTTTTTCTATCCTGACAGGAAGAAATTCCTCCCTTCCGTTATTGGAAGGATAATTGACAGCCATGTTTCCGCTTGTCACTCTTGATGTCATAAATGAACCCCCAGCCATAACTTCAATAAGCCTTGCTCCAAAAATCCTGAAAATGAAAAAGGCTGAGGCCGGATGCCCCGGAAGCCCCACAACCGCTTTTCTACCGATTTTGCCTATAATTGTTGGTTTTCCTGGCTTTACGGCTATTCCATGCACCAAAACTCCAGGCTTGCCAAGAGAATCTATTACCTTGTAAGTTTCATCCTTTGCCCCTACGGAGCTTCCCCCGGAAATCAGCACTATGTCACATTCATCCAGAGCTTTTTTTGCAGCCTCCTCAATTAGATTAAAATCATCCTTTACAATTCCGTAGCAAATTGGTATAGCTCCAAGCTCAAGAATCCCGCTATGAAGGGAATATGTGTTAACATCCCTTATACATGAGCCTGTCATCTCCTCATTAATATCTGCAACCTCATCCCCGGTTGATATTATCCCTACTTTCAGAGGTTTTTTCACCTCGACCAGGCAAATTCCCATGGCAGCCAGCACTCCAATATCCTGAGGCCTCAGCCTTTTGCCTGCTGCCATCACCCTGCTCCCGCATTTTATGTCGTCACCCCTGAACACAACATTATTGCCCGGTGCAGCAGACTTGTTTAAATATATGAAGCCATCCTTGTAATCCTCTGAATACTCTATCATTACAACAGCATCAGCATTTTCCGGAAGCTCGCCTCCGGTTGGAATATACATGGCTTCTCCCTTCATAAGGGCATGACCGGGCTTAACCCCCATTTTCACCTCGCCCGCCAGCTTAAGCTGCGCCGGCATTGCCTCGCTCGCACCGAAGGTGTCGCTTGCAATAACCGCATATCCATCCACAGAAGAACGGTTAAAACCAGGCACATCTTCCCTTGCCGTTACTTCAAAAGCAAGCTGCCTGCCCAATGCCTGCCTTAATGGCAAAATCTCATTTCCCGTTTCATAATTAGAAAAATTGTCTTTTATTATGTCGAAGACCTCATCAACGCTTTTTACATTAAGCATATAAACAATCCTCCCCGTCCCGCATGCCAGCATAAACCTTTGGTTCTTTATCAGCCAGGGTCTTGAACAACCTTGAAGGCTCTCCTTTATCCTTTATTGTGCCATTTTCAATTAGAATTGACTCATTAGCCATCCTAGCAGCCTGGGAGGGGTTGTGGGTTGTAAAAATAACAGTAGCTCCGGATTTTCTGTTTGCCTCCCTTATATATTCTTCAATTAGCCTCATGCTGCAGACATCTACCGATGAGGCAGGCTCATCAAGAAGAACCAGCTTTCTCCCAAGCACCAGGGTTCTTGCTGCTGCAACTCTCTGCGCTTCCCCGCCGGAAAGCTTTTTGCCGTTCTGACCCATGAAGCTTTCCATGCCTACTTTCCGCAATGCCTCCAGGGCAAGCTTTGAATCGCATGACATATTTCTGATGCCAAGGAGTACATTATCCATAACCGTCATGTCAAAAATATATGGTTTCTGTGGCATATAGGCAATTTGCCGCCTTCCCGCGCCATCGTCACCTTGAAAAACAACCTCCCCGCTATCAGGCGCCTCAATTCCGGCAATAATTCTTAAAAGAGTTGTTTTGCCTGATCCGTTTGATCCCTGTATGGCATAAATCATTCCGCTCTCAAAGGTAAGCTCCTCTATATTGAGCACCAGCCTGCCCTTGTATGCTTTTTTGATGTTTTTCAACCTTACCCTCATGAATCCTCCTGAAATCTCTGCATAAACCAGTTTATGGAAAAGGATAAAAGCAGAAGTATAACTCCAAGGGCCAAAGCCCTTTCGAAGTTGCCCTTTCCCGTCTCCAGCACAATTGCCGTGGTCATAACCCTTGTCTCATACTGTATGTTCCCGCCTACAAGCATTACCGCACCAACTTCGGAAATTGCCCTTCCATATCCGGCCATAAATGCCGAGATAACAGGATACCTGCATTCATGCACCAGAACCAGCATTGTCTTAAGCCGTCCCAAGCCCATGCCTTTACAGGTTTCCAAGACAGACTGGCTTTTAAGCTTGACTGCGGCGGCTGTAAGGCCTGTTATCACCGGAAGCACGATAAGAACCTGAGCAGCTATCATTGCGGAAGGTGTAAAAAGCAGCCCCAGTGACCCCATAGGCCCCTTGCGTGACAGAAGCATATACACCATAAGGCCTGCAACAACTGGAGGAAGACCCATTAGCGTCTGAACAACGCGTATTATTGCTCTTCTTCCGGCAAAATCCCTGCTTCCCAGCAAAATTCCCAAAGGCATCCCCAAAATACCTGCAAGTGCTGAGCTTAATACCGACACAATAAGAGAAAGGGCAATAATGCCATATATTTCATTGTCAAACGATACAATCAGCCTCCACGCTTCGCGAAGGCTTAAAAAAATATTCTCCAATATAAAAGCCCCTATTGTTTATGATATGTTTTTACTGCAATTTACTTCAAACAGTGCTTCACCGTATTTGTCCCTGCCGTATTCACCAATAATTTTCAATGCCTTTTCGGAGGTAACCCACCGAACAAAGCTTTCGGCTGCTTCTTTATTGACCGTTTTGTGCTTTGCAGGGTTTACTGCGATAACAGTATACTGGTTCTTCAAATCTGCTGAGTTTTCAAGTACAATCTCAAGCTCCAGCTTGTCCTTCATGGAAAGAAACGTAGCTTTGTCCGTAAGGGTATAGGCCTGTTTTTCACTGGCCATGGATAAAACCTCCCCCATGCCTCTTCCCGCAGAAAAATACCAGCCGCCCGACGGATTTAAACCTGCTGTCTCCCACAGAGCCAACTCCTTTTTATGTGTACCGGAATCATCGCCCCTTGAAATAAAAGCTGCCTCTTTATCCATTATAAGGCTTAATGCCTTTGCGGCATTATTTCCACTGGATGATTTAATATCTGCAGGGTCACGGCAAGGTCCTACAATTACAAAGTAATTGTGCATCAGCTCTATTCTCTTTAAGCCAAACCCCTCAGCCACAAACTTCTCCTCCGAGTTCTTGTCATGAACCAGAAGGATGTCCGCATCACCTTTTTCCGCTGTCTTAATTGCCTGACCCGTTCCCTGGGCTACAATTTTCAGTTTTATACCCATGTCTTTTTCAAATGCCTGCTTGAGCTGTTCCAATAGACCCGATTCGTCCACACTGGTTGTTGTGGCAAGCGTAAGAACTGTATCCTTGGCTGACCGCCTGCATGCGCTTGAAGATAAGGTCAGTGCAGCGGATACAAATAGAAGTGAAAACAGTTTGATAATTTTCGCTGTCGAAACAGAATTTCTCTTTGACATATATTTTCCCCTTTTCAAATGGAAGGCAGGACCGTTTCCAGACCTACCCTGATACCAAAGCCCACGGGCTTCAGCATTTCGGTCTATGCCCCATAGCAGCAGACGGCAATTCCATCTTCTGCCTGCAGGGATATAGACTCGGAGTATTCTATAGTTGATTCTGCCGCAAGAACCCATTTTCTGAAACTTCGATGAAATCACTAACGACTTGTCTTGCAATTCCTCGCACGCATCAATGTGACGTCGTGTCACATGATACTCAAAATGCCCTCCTAGGCATTTTGGCTTCAGAATTG
>JAOACY010000098.1 GCA_026417615.1 Clostridia bacterium | reverse complement strand
AGGACATGGGGGCAGCGACACCGGGGCCGCAGCAAATGGTATTCAGGAAAAGGTGATCAACCTTGCGGTTGCTAAGAAGGTTAGGGAGCTTCTACATCAACATAGCGGCATCGAGGTAAGGATGTCCAGGGAGACCGATGTGTATGTCGACCTTAACGAACGCTGCCGAATGGCAAACCAATGGGGAGCAGATTACTTTATCAGTGTCCATCATAATGCCGGTGGCGGTGATGGGTATGAGGTAATCCACAGTATCTATCATGGTAAAGGTGAGCAGCTTGCGCATGCGGTTGGTGATGAATTCGGCAAGACCGGACAGAACTGCAGGAGGATATTTTCAAGGCAGGGACAGAATGGTGATTATTACTGCGTTATTCGCGAAACGAATATGCCAGCCATCATAACAGAATTTGCCTTCCTGGACACCAAGGATGTTGAAGCAGTGGATACTACTGAGGAATTATATGCCGAGGCTACTGCGATTGCACGTGGCTTTTGCAGCTTTGTCGGAATTGCCCTGGTAGAAAGCAAACCGGCATCTGAAATACAGAAGCCACAAGCACAAGACCCGGAAACATGGAAGCTTGCAGGAATCAATGGCCTTGCTGATGCAGGACTATTGCTTGACCGAGAAGGCTGGAGTAAGAAAGTAAATGAACCTATGCCGGTGTGGGCAGCCACGCTGATCCTGTATAGGATATTCAAAGAACTGAAAGGAGGTGCATAAGATGGGCACAATTACAAGCTTTTTATGGGAAAACAGGTTTATAATCCTGATTATTGCCTTTGCCATCCTGTTTTTTGTTTTGTTGGGTTGGCAAAGGACAAAGGTGCTGTTATACCAGCTCATGCTGCAGGCCAAACGTATGGCAAAGGATGCCGTATTGAAGAGTGGCCAGGAGCAGGAAGAATGGGTTGTTAAAAAAGCACTGCAGCTACTGCCTCTATCGTTAAAGGTATTCCTGAGTGAAGACACCATAAGAAAAATAGTAAGATGGTTGTACCTGAAGGCTAAGGACTACGCTGACGATGGGCAGCTCAACGGTTCAATATAACTAATATGGTTTAAGTGCGAAAGGTGGCTGAAATATGCCACCTTTTTAAAAACTTATCAATCAAACAAATGTTCTAAAGTAACAATGAAAGGAGCAATTTAGATGAATAGCTTTATAGGATGGATTGGCGGTAAGAAACTCTTAAGGAAAGAGATTATACAAAGGTTTCCCGATAAAATTGGAAGGTATATAGAGGTATGCGGTGGTGCAGGTTGGGTACTGTTTGGAAAGGAGCGACATGCAGAACTGGAAGTGTACAATGATGTAAATGGCGACCTGGTGAACCTGTTTAAGTGTATCAAATATCACTGTCATGAGCTGCAGCGAGAGCTTTCGTTCATGCTGAATTCCAGGGAACTGTTCGAGGACTTCAAAACGCAGTATAATGTCCGAGGCATGACTGACATCCAAAGGGCGGCCAGGTTCTTTATGCTGGTAAAAACCTCTTACGGTTCGGATGTAAGAAGCTATGGGTGCGTTAAAAAGGATGTATCGGTCATGGTTGAATACCTTACCAAGATACAGGAAAGGCTGGCGAGGGTTGTTATTGAGAATAAGGACTTTGAGAGCTTGATTAAGGTTTATGATAAGCCTGATGCGCTCCTATACCTCGACCCTCCTTATTATGGCACTGAAAAGTATTATGAGGCTGACTTCCCGAAGGATGACCACAAACGGCTTTGTGAGGCTTTGAAAGGTATTAAAGGCAAATTCCTACTTTCCTACAATGACTGTGAATATATCAGGGAGCTTTATAAGGAATTCACAATTGAGGAAATATGCCGGAATCATAACCTTGTAGGTCGATACAATGATAAAGACAGCAGATATAACGAATTAATTATTAGAAACTATTAATTTTTTTTGCTAATAAAATCCCTTATTAATAGACTGAATATATTATCAATAGATAGTTTCTATAGTTAAAAACATTTATATATTGTGATGATACAATCTCCTAAAATTGTAGAGGAGGTTGCGATTTGCATGATAAAAATTCACCTATCCCGAATTTTAGGTGAAAAAAGATGGACTCAAGCAGAGCTTTCCAGACAAACTGGAATAAATAAGAATGCTATATCGGAAATGTATAACGAATTTGCTGAGAGAATAAATCTTGATTACATTGACTTGATTTGTGAGGCTTTGGACTGTCAAGTATCCGAGCTGTTAGAGTATATTCCAAACAAGAAAAAGAGAACTGGAGAACATTTAATAAAGGAAGTTAGAAGGAAAAATAAGAAGAAAGAAGATAAAGAAATCGACCAAACTTGAAAACTATACTAAAATGCCTGCGTTTAAGCAGGTCTTTTAATTCAAATAAATTAAGGAATGACTGATTGTAAAAACAGTCATTTTCACTTTATAATGATTATGAAATTTCATGCATAAAATTGAAAAAATGATGAAAAATCGCAACTGGTATTTTTGCCATTTTCCTTGCGAATTTTGGCCAAAAAATTTGCGAAGCAACACATTTTTCTCTTGTAATTTATATGAAAAATATTTTGGTAAACTTTATTTGTTGCTTAAAACAGGTACATGTGTTAACATAAAGTAGCCATTTTATCATATTTGCTATTGAAGGGGTGTCCGGAGTTCATGCAAGCCAAAATAAATAAAAATTTGCAAAAGATTTTTTTAGAGTTTGACAAAATCGGCAAACTTCCAAAAATGATTATTAAATACGGTTCACAGTTATTTTTAGGGCTCTTTGCATTGGGAACAGCTTTGATTGTTTTTAACAGGCTTTATCTTGGTTTTAATCTGGGCTTGCAGAATGCAGCCATTTCTCTTGTCAAGAACAGTTTTATAATTCTTGCTGAAGCCATCATTGGCGGGTTGCTTATTGATTATATCTTCAAAAGATAGAAGAAAACAGAAGGGAAGCAAGCGGGATGATTCCCTTTCTCTTGCTTCTATTTATCTCCATGCATTTCCTTGTATCTTATTTCAAGAACCTTGTTATCACTATTTACAATTACAACTTTGGGATGAAACTCTGATGCTTCCCTTCTGTCCATCATTGCATATGATATGATTATAATAGTATCTCCGGGATGCACTAATCTGGCAGCCGCTCCATTCAGACAAATTGTACCGCTGCTTCTTTCCCCCGGTATCACATATGTTTCAAATCTTTTGCCGTTATTGTTGTTTACAATTTGAACCTTTTCATTTTTAAGGATATCGGCGGCATCCATGAGATCTTCATCTATTGTGATGCTGCCCACATAATTAAGGTTAGCTTCAGTTACTATTGCGCGATGGATCTTGGACTTCATCATTGTCAAAAACATGTACTACACCTCCACAATTATATTGTCGATAAGTCTCGTTTTCCCGAACCATACAGCTAGCGCAATTAATGCTCGGTGCCGTATGGTATGTATTTCCGCAAGGTTTTCCATATCTACAACCTTTACATAATCTATAACTGCCAGTTCTTCTTCAGAAATTCTTTCCGTTATAAAAGCCTCAACCTTCCCTGCGCTTCTTTCTCCCCTTTCAACCATTTCTTTTGCTTCTTTAAGGGATCTCGAAAGAACCAGTGCAGCCTTTCTTTCTGCAGGGGACAAATATACATTCCTTGAGCTCATTGCCAAGCCGTCTGTTTCTCGAATTATAGGACAGGTAACAATTTCCAGATTCATATTCAGGTCTTTTGCCATTTTCCTTAATACTATTGCCTGCTGTGCATCTTTTTGACCAAAATAAGCCCTGGTTGGCTCAACTATATTGAAAAGCTTGCAAACCACGGTGGCAACGCCTCTGAAATGCCCAGGCCTCGAACCTCCGCAAAGCACTTGTGTAATATCCTCTACATTTACATAGGTCTTATAACCTTCCGGGTACATTTCCTGCACAGAGGGGGCAAATATTATATCTACTCCCGCCTCACGGGCCATTTGAGAATCCCGTTCCATGTCTCGGGGGTACCTTTCAAAGTCCTCATTGGGTCCGAATTGAGCGGGATTAACAAATATACTCATTATTGTAATGTCGTTTTCATTTCTGGAGACCTTTACAAGGGACATGTGACCCTCATGGAGGTAGCCCATGGTTGGTACAAAGCCTATTGTACATCCGGATTTTTTGTATTCATTTATCGCAGCCTTCATGTCAGCTATACTTTCAATTATTCTCATATTCGTTCTCCTGTGGCTTGAGGACATGCTTGCGTTTTGTAAGTCGTCCTTTTGTGGCAGTCCCCGGCATGTTAATTTTCATTTTTTAATTGGTTGATTATTTCATCCTCTACGGTAAAGGAATTTTTCTCGGTTGGGAAAGCGCAGTCCCTAACTTCACTTATATATGCCTTTACTGCCTGCTCCATGGCTGAACCCATATCCACATACTTTTTTGAATGCTTTGGGCTGAAATCCCTGAAAATGCCAAGCATATCCGGTGTAACCAGAACCTGACCGTCACAGCCCGCCCCTGAGCCAATGCCTATTGTAGGCACATCCAGCCTGCTGCTGATGAAGCTTGCCAGCTTATAAGGAACGCATTCCAGGACTATGGCAAATACACCTGCCTGCTGAAGCAGCAAAGCATCCCTGTAAATCCTCCGAGCTGTTTCCAATGACTTTCCCTGCGCCTTGTGACCTCCAAAAAGGTTTACTGACTGGGGGGTATAGCCCAGGTGCCCCATAACCGGTATGCCGGCGTTTACTATCGCTTTAACATCATCCTGTATTTCCTGCCCGCCTTCAAGCTTTACAGCCTTGCATCCGCCTTCATTCATAAGTCTTCCTGCATTTCTGACACTTTCATGCCTGCCCAGGTGATAGGATAGAAATGGCATGTCCCCAACTACCAGGGCATTCTTTGTTCCTCTTGCAACAGCCTTTATATGGTGAAGCATATCTTCCATCGTAACCCTTGTGGTGTCTTCATACCCCAGAACCACCATGCCCAATGAGTCCCCGACAAGTATTGAGTCAACCCCGGCCTCATCCAGAATTTTTGCCGTTGGATAGTCATAGGCTGTTAGCATCGTAATTTTTCTGCCATCTCTTTTTGCCTGCCTGTAGCTGCTCACAGTAAATTTACCGTTCATATTCCTTATTATCCCTTTCCTCTGCTCTGAGGGTCATCCTTGCTTAAAATATCTGCAAATGATTAAAGCTGACCCAGAAACAGGATCAGCCTTGATAAGCATAAATATATTTCAGCATTAGTTATCAAAAATTCCGGCTTACTGTCCCTGTCACTTTTTGATCAAAGCAGCCTTTTGCTTTCTGTCTGGTTTTAGCTTTTCCGTACAGTTCGTTTCCGATACTGTCAGCTTATATCATAATACCATAAGCAACCAGGTAAATCAACAAAAAAAGGTGCCGTTTTCTCGACACCCTCTTTTATACCTTGAAAATAAAGCGTTATGCCTTGGAAGCCTTTACAGCCACTTTCCTCTTTAGCTTGGCTTCCTGCCACATTGCCCAAAGCGGACTTGCTATGAATATTGTTGAATAGGTACCGCTTACAAGCCCCACAATCAAAGGCAGGCTGAACTCCTGTATTGATTGGATGTTATTCATCTTAGCAAACACATAAACAGTAATTATGCATATCAGCACTGTTAAGGTTGTGTTTATTGACCTTGCCATAGTCTGTATGACGCTTGTGTTAACAAGCTGGGAGTATGGCATTTTCTTCATCGTTCTGGTATTTTCCCTAATCCTGTCATATATAACTATTGTATCGTTTATAGAATAACCCAGTATGGTCAATACCGCAGCAACAAAGGATTCATTTAGAGGCATCCTGAATATGGTATATACGGCAAACATTACAAAAGCATCATGTATTAAAGCTAGGTTTGCAAATATAGCAGCAGACAAGCCGGACATTACGCTAAACCTCCACCATACATATACTATTATAAGGACGGAGGCTATGATAGCTGCCAATATGCCTTTTTCAAGAAGCTCCCTTCCTATGAAGGGGTCTACGCTCTGAACCTGCATCTGGGCTTCCTCTTTTACTTTGAAGTCCTGCTTGAGGATTTCAACTACCTTGTTCATCTCCTCGCCGCTCAGGGTATCATTTTTTGAGACCTTCAGCTGCAGCATGTTAATCTTGCTGTTTGCATCTTTTGCATTGTAAGTCTGCATTTTTTGTGCAGTTACCTTCTTGCCGATTTTTTCGCTTATTACCTTTTCAATCTGAGCCGCATCATACTGGTCGTCACTCATTTCAATCTGCAGCAGGGTACCGCCCTGGAACTGTATATCCAGCTGTATGCCGTTTACCAGCATGCCTGCAAAACCTGCCAATATGATTATTATGGATAATGCAAAAAAATACTTTCTCTTGCTGAATAAATCTATCATCAAGGCACCTCCCTACGCACCGTAAAGCCAGCGGTTTTTTGCGATGTCAATGTCCGCTGCTGACTTCAGCATGATTCTTGAAGCTGTTATTGCTGTGAAGAAGCTGAGCAACACACCAAGGAACAGTGTTACGGCAAAGCCCTTGATAGGTCCTGTGCCCAGCCAGTACAATACTCCTGCGGATATTAGCGTTGTGACGTTTGAATCAAGTATTGCCGAAAATGCTCTTTTAAAGCCCATATCTATTGCTGCCCTCAAGGATTTGCCGCTCTTAATTTCTTCCTTAATTCTTTCAAATATTATAACATTGGCATCAACGCCCATGCCTATTGAAAGTATTATGCCCGCTATACCCGGAAGAGTAAGCGATATTTTAAAGGCTGACAATGCAACAAGCTGAATTACAACCAACCCGAACAATGCAATATTTGCGAATATCCCCGGCAGCCTGTAGTAGATTATCATAAACAGAGCAACAAGAATAAATGCTACAAGGCCTGCTGTTGCCGTAACTACAAGTGCTCCCTCACCAAGGGTGGGAGATATGGCATTCAGGTCTTTTGCAATCAATCTGAATGGTAGTGATCCAGCCCTTATGGTTGATGCAAGATCAGTGGCTTCTTCTATAGTTCTTTGTCCGGTTATTATGGCCTTTCCTCCTGAAATCTTCTGCTGAACATTTGGAGCAGAAATCAACTGGTCGTCCATAAATATGGCTATTGGCTTTCCAACAAGACGCCCTGTTCCTTCTTCAAACTTGGCAGCACCTTCGCTGTTCAGCTCAAGCGCTACTACAATACCTCCGTTGCGATTGTCAACTTCGGGCTTTGCTGATATCACATGTGAACCCTGGATAATTATCTTTCCCGTAGGAAGATAGCGTCCCTTGTCATCTTTCTTTTCCTCATCCACTTCCTGGAAAGTCAAAAGTGCGGTCTTCCCTATTTCATCTATGGCCTTCTGGGGGTTAAAATCCTTTTCCCCTGGCTTGTAAGGAATCTCTACGATAATACGTCCGTTTTCGTTTTCAGTAGTAATATTCCTGTCAAAGATACCTTTTCCGTCGAGTCTTTTTTCTATTACAGACCTTGCAGAACTAAGCTGCTCGTCAGTAGGCTTCTGTCCTGCCGGAAGGTCGGGATACAACGTGGTTGCAATTCCTCCCTTTATATCAGTTCCGAACCTCATGTTCTTTACATCATTGATTCCTAATGCCGGCGCTCCGAAAGCCGCGATATAGGTTAAAATTCCTATGAGCAGTATTACCGCGAAGAATTTAACCCCATTTTGAACTCTCATTTGTAAGATTCCCCCTTTAGTCTTGTCCGCATGACGATATTATATAACTATAAAATAGTCGAGTCAATACTTTACATCTCTGCGAAATTTGTTATATTCAGGACGTTTTTTATATACTTTGTAAAGTTGCTTGCATATTTTTACATCATAGCAATATTCAAGCTTTATTTTACAGAAGCCTGTTGCCATTTATAACCAACTGGAAGGTTAATCCAAGGAAGTCAGCCGCTCTTCTGTTCATTGTCATCCTTGCCAAAAAAATCTCAAAATAATCCATTACCGGACATATTTTAGTATCTATGTCCAATTCCAGAACAGCAGTTTTGTTTTCTCTGTCTACATAAACCCTGGAATGCTCAACAGCATAGTTTACCCTGTCATGAATATCGAAGGTAGCTATGTCGGTATTATTCACCCTGCCCCTGTGAACATCAGATTTGTCAGCAAGGATTAATGCCGCAGATATGCTGCTTACAGCCGTACCTGAATTTTCGTCATGATTACCTATTGCAAGCATGACCTCAGCTGCTTCCTTCACGTCCATACCCATTTTTGTCAGGATGTTATATGCCAGTATGGCGCCATAGTGTGCGTGGTCCATCCTGTTGACGGAATTTCCTATATCATGCAGATATCCTGCTATTTTGGCAAGCTCAACCTCCCTTTCCCCGTAGCCAAGCCCTTCAAGAATATTTCCCGCTGTCCGGGAAACCAATCCTACATGCCTGAAGGAATGTTCGGTATATCCTAATACCTTGAGCTGCTTTTCCGAAATTTCGAGAAAATTCTTTACCTCTTCATTTTTTCTTACATCGTCCAGAGTAATTGCACCCATAATTTTACTCCTCTTGTGAGCTTTTATAGTCTGATATGAGCTTTACATAATCCGAAGCATTCCGGGTTATGCCCATAATTTCTTCTTCCGTAAGTTCACGTTTTACCTTGGCAGGACTTCCTACCGCCATTGACCCGTCAGGTATTTCAGTATTCGGTGTAACAAGGGCACCTGCTCCGATAAGACAGTTTTTTCCTATCTTTGCCCCATCCAGTACAATTGCTCCCATTCCAATGAGACTGTTATCGCCTATTGAACAGCTGTGAAGTATTGCGCCGTGTCCAACGGTTACATTATTTCCCACAATAGTTTCTATATTGTGTACACAATGCAAAAGTGCTCCGTCCTGAATATTCGTCCTTTCTCCAACCACTATCCTGTTCAAATCACCGCGCAGGACAGCATTGTGCCATATACCCGTATCTTTTCCTATTCTGACATTTCCTATGACCATTGCTCCTGGCGCTATATAACAGCTTTCGTCAATCTGGGGCATATGGTTTTTGTATTTCTGTATCATTTGCAATCCCTTCTTTCTTTTCTTTATAATTCATTATCCATAAGCTGCGCTTTTGCCCACAAGGCGCACTCAACTCTTTTCTTTTCAAGCTCACAGCCTATTTCATAAGGTGAATTGATATCCTTGTTAAACTGAAAAGCATTTGCCGCGCAGCCTCCGCTGCAGTAGAACTTTGCCCAGCAGCCCCTGCATTTCTCCTTGGAGTATACATTGGATTTTTTAAAGGTGTTTTGAATTTCCTTATTCAACCCCTCATTCATTACATTTCCCATTTTAAATTCATCCATACCTACAAACTGGTGGCAGGGATATATATCTCCACTAGGAGTAACCGCAAGGTATTCATGGCCTGAGCCGCACCCCCCCAGCCTTTTTGAAATGCAAGGCCCCTGGGAAAGGTCGATCATGAAGTGAAAGAAGTTGAAGCCTCTTCCATCCTTTGCCCTTTTGACATATTCCGCAGCCAGGCTCTCATATTCCCCAAACAGCGTACAAAGGTCCTCCTCCCTGATATCATAGCCCGTGTCCATAGCCGCAACCACGGGTTCCACCGATACCTGCTTGAAACCAAGGTCGGCAAGGTGAAGTACATCCTTTGAAAAATCAAGATTTTCCCTTGTGAAGGTTCCTCGTACATAGTAATTGTCCTGGTTTCTTGAGTCAGCCATATCTTTAATTTTAGGCAGTATGTCCCCGTATGTGCCTGAACCATCGATTTTAATACGCATCCTGTCATTGGTTTCCTTGCGTCCGTCAATACTTAGCACTATATTATGAAAATTTTTATTAATGTAGTCTTTATGTTCTTCCTTAAGCAGCACAGCGTTTGTAGTCAGGGTAAATTTAAATTTCTTATTGAATTTCTTTTCCCTGCTTAAGGCATATTCCACAATTTCCTTTACCACATGGAAATTAAGCATTGGTTCTCCGCCGAAGAAATCTATCTCCAGGTTTCTTCTGTTTCCCGACTGGCTGATAAGAAAATCTATAGCTTTCTTACCTATATCGGCGCTCATGTTGATTCTATCCCCTCCGAAATTTCCTGTTCCGGCGAAGCAGTACCTGCACCTTAAATTACAGTCATGCGATATGTGCAGGCACATAGCTTTAACCACTGCAGGCTTTTCCCAAAGAGGAAGATACTCTTCATATTCATCCTTTGAATACAACAAGCCGCAAGCCTCAAGCTCGCCGATTTCCTCCAGAGCTTCTGTCACCTGGGCCTCGGAATACTTTGACGACAGCTTGCCATAAATAGTGCTTGCCTCATGCTTTTTGTAAAAGTCCAGCACATCGTAGGCAACATCATCAAAGATGTGCACCGAGCCGCTGTTTACATCCAATACTATATTGGTGCCAAAAAGTGAAAATTTATGAATCATTTATTCCTGCTCCTTTACATCAAAAAAAGTGAAAAGTGAATAACTTCACTTTCCACTTTTAATTATTAAACACATCGGTAAGCATTATAGCAGTTACCGGCGTGTTATTAACTTAGTTCTTCTGGCAGCTCTGGTTTGCAACGGTACATGAAGTCTTGCAGGCTGACTGGCAGGATGTCTGGCATTCGCCGCAACCGCCGTTTTTCAAGCTGTCCTTCAATGTTGAGCCATTAAGTATCTTTATATGTTTCATTGGATATCCTCCCTCGTTTATGTAATCATTTTTTGTACCTGCTCATTAAACAAAAATGATTATAGCACATAACACCCTCTTTGGAAAGGACTTTTTTAAGAAAAATGTCTAAGAAATTAAAAATAATTTATCTTCTGTGTCTTGCTTTTGAAGCATTTTTGAGGTTTATACCTGTTATGCCTCCAATAGCGCCTGACAATATTCCAACAAGTAGCATGGTTACAACATACCTGTTTATGCTGAAATCACCCTTTGTTATGCTGCTTATAAGGTATAATACCAGCATATACGCTATTCCCGCAATCGAACCGTTCAGCCATCCCTTGCTTCTGGCATTCCTCGATACCGTCACCCCTGCTGCAAATACGCTTAATATTGTTGTTACTAATACTGCAAGGGTCATATACTTTTCCGGGAAATCAGTATTTGCCAATATAAGCGCAAATAATATAAAGGAAGGAATTGTAACAATATATGATACTATCAGGCCTTTGGCTATTATCAGCGGATTTGCTCCCTCACCCGTATTTGATTTTATTTCCTGCGCAGCCTGCTTCACCATAAACACCACCCTTTGCAAAGAAGAAATAATTAAAATCAAGAAATCAGCTTCCTTACATTTATTTTATTTTGGTGAAAGACAGGTTAGAACCTTGACTAAAAAACAATAAATGCCGGAGCTGCTTTTACCAAGCAAAAGCATTTCCGGCATTAATCGTATATTCAGCCTTAGGCTCAAGCCTCAACAGGCTTTATCGTTTCCTTGACAGCCCATCTCTTTATTTTAATCTGGGTCTTTTCAACGCTGGTCTCTATTACAAGCTCGTCATCCTTGATATTGATTATCTTTCCCACCATACCGCCGATTGTGATAACTTCCTGTCCCACCTGAAGCGCATTAAGCATCTCCTTGGTTTTTTTCTCCCTGCGTCTTTGGGGCAGTATTAATATTACATACATTATTGCAAAGAATACCACCATCCATAAAATACTTGCAAGTCCCTGATACTGTTCCGGCATTTTTAAAATCCTCCTTTGCTTTTTATTTTATAACTTACGGGCTCTAACTTCCTGATCACCACTTTTTACCCATGGTTCCAAGGAAAGAATTCCTAAAGTCTCCGAGTCTGTCTTCTATTATAGCCTTTCTTACGTTTTTCATCAAGTTTAAAAGAAAGCTTAAGTTGTGCCATGTGGTCAAGCGTATCCCAAGCACCTCATTTACTTTGAGAAGGTGCCTTATGTACGCCCTTGTAAAGTTTGTGCAGGCATAGCAGCCGCATTCAGGATCCATGGGTGAAAAGTCCCTTGCATACTTTGCATCTCTTACTATAAGCCTTCCCCTGCTTGTCATAACGGTGCCGTTTCTGCCTATTCTTGTAGGAAGTACGCAGTCAAACATATCAATACCCCTTATGGCACCTTCTATAAGATAATCCGGGCTTCCAACCCCCATGAGGTATCTAGGCCTGTCTTCAGGAAGCAGAGGCACGGTACACTCCAGCATTGCGTACATATCCTCGGCAGGCTCGCCAACGCTCAAGCCTCCTATCGCATAGCCGGGAAAATCCAGCTCAAGCAGTTCATTTGCGCTCTGTACTCTCAAATCCTTATAGACTCCGCCCTGCACTATCCCGAAAAGCGCCTGCTTTTCAGTGTTTTTATGCGCTTGCTTGCATCGTTCAGCCCATCTGGTAGTCCTTTCAAGGGATTTTTTTGCATAGTCGTGACCGCATGGGTACGGTATACACTCATCGAATGCCATTATAATATCCGCTCCCAGGTCATTTTGGATTTGCATGGCGACCTCCGGTGATATAAAATGCTTTGAACCGTCTACATGGGACTTGAAAGTAACCCCCTCCTCCTTGATGCTTCTCAAGCCTCCAAGGCTGAAGACCTGAAAGCCTCCGCTGTCAGTAAGTACAGGCCTGTCCCAGTTCATAAAGCCGTGAAGGCCTCCCGACTCCCTTACAATATCCGACCCCGGCCTTAACATCAAGTGATAAGTGTTGCTTAAAATAATCTGTGCGTCTACTTTTTTAAGTTCATCAGGGGACATCCCCTTTACGGAAGCCTGGGTTCCGACAGGCATGAAGGCCGGGGTGTCGAAGGAGCCATGGGGCGTATGTACTCTTCCGAGCCTTGCTCCTGTCTGCTTGCACTTTTTTATGAGTTCATATCTTATTGCCATAATATAGGTACAGGAATGTCCCCTGTCTTCCTCTCTTTCTTATTTGTTCTTTCTTTTTTGCAATACAATCCTCATCTTTATTTAATCAGCATTGCGTCCCCTATGCTCACGGGAAGCAGGATAGGTACTATAATATGCTTTCCCAATCACGCCTACCATGTAGAACACGAACAATATTAACTGTATTTGCGCTTTTGTTCACAGTATAAAATAACAGGTAATTATCTATCGGAAGCTTTCTTATTCCTTTTGCTGCCAGGTATTTATCTTGCACAAGGCTATGACGCTCCGGTAATTCTTCCAAAGTCGCCATAGCCTCCTGTATTCTTGCAAGCTGTTTTAAAGCCGTAGTTGGCTCTTTTAACTCATATGAAATATAATCCGCGATTTCATTAAGGTCCGCTTCGGCAGCTTCTGCAATAACCAGGTTATACTTAATCATTTATTTAACCTGCTTTCTATCCTTGCAAACACTTCATTTGCAGGTTTTACCCGCCCATGTTTTACATCGTCCAATCCTTTTTCAAGCATTGCATATAACTCAAATTTCCCAACAAGCATTTCATATGTTTCAATGCTCATAATCGCAAGGTCTCCCGTACCGTTCTTTGTGATATATACCGGTTCTTTATATTTATGGCAAAACTCTGAAATCTCGTTATAGTTGTTTCTTAAGTCTGAGCTTGGTCTAATAATCGGCATTTTATCCACCTCCAGATTTATTATATTCAAATTTTATCAAAATATTGATATGCTGTCAAGAAAAGAGCTATACACTTATTACCAAAAGCATTGCAGGTTTCTTACAATAAGCTTTCGGATTTTATAAACTTCCTGGGCCTCGTCATACTCCACCGTGTAGCATGTGACGATAACCATAAACAAACTTAAAAATAAAAAAGGCCCTCCTATCGACACAAAATAAAAAATCCCCTGTCACTTTTTACTATAGTTTCGCACTTTGAAAACCACATACTTCCAAAGACAATATTACCATGGACAGGAGTGTAATAAAAGAGGAACATAGAAAATAAAAAAGTGAGGTCCAGTCACCCATGTATATCTATGTTCCCCTTGAACTACT
>JAOACY010000002.1 GCA_026417615.1 Clostridia bacterium | reverse complement strand
GACGAAGTCAAGCCGCAGGATCTCAGAATTATTGGCCCTAACTGCATGGGTGTATACTTTGCCCCTGATGAATCAGGCAAAGGCCTGAACACACTTTTCATTGATGAAAAAAGACTGGAGCTTAAGCATTCCGAGTTCAGCAATACTGTTATCCTGACTCAAAGCGGCGCCCTCGCAGTAACAGCAATTGACAAGCTTCAGAACACACGAATATTTAAATCCGTAGTGAGCTTTGGGAATAAGTATGACGTCAAAATAACAGACTTGATGGCCTACTTTGCAAATGACCCTTCAATTGATTTGATATCCCTGTATATTGAAGGTCTTGATTCAGGCGAAGGCAGGCAGTTTTTTGAGCTTGCCAGGAATATATCAAAGCCTGTCATTGCTTATAAATCAGGCAAGACAGAGGCTGGCGCAAAAGCTGCTGCTTCACATACAGCGTCCATGTCGGGGAGCTATGATGTATTTAAGGCTGCCTGCATGCAAGCAGGTGTTATACTGGTTGAAAACATCAACGAACATTATGATTATCTGAAGGTGTTCTCGCTGCTGGCCCATAAAATACCCTCCGGGCACAGAGTTGCCGGGGTAGTCAACGCAGGGTTTGAATCTACTGTGGGCGCTGATGAGTTGAAAAATCTGAAGCAGGCTCAATTAAGTCCCGAAACCATTGAAAAGCTTAACAGGATAAATAAATACGGCCTGGTTGATGTATCTTCTCCTTTTCTAGATATAACTCCAATGGCTGACGACAGAATGTATGCTGACTTTGTCGAGGCGGTTCTGCAGGATGAGAATGTAGACTGTGTTTTTGTGGCCATAGTTCCTCATGCGAATTCGCTGAAGACAACCCCCGAAACTGCAAGGGATCCTGAAAGCCTTGCAAACCTGCTGGTTGGATTGAGCAAGAAATATATCAAGCCAATGGTAGTATCCGTGAATGCAGGCAGATACTATCAGGACTTTGTTTCAATCATGGAGTCAAACGGACTTCCTGTATTCAATGACATTCGGTCGGCCATAAAATCACTTGACACCTTTGTTTCATATCATATTAAAGCCTAGTAAAATAAGGAAGCATGGGTTGGTTTGCCAATGCTTCCTTATTCTCCGATTATTTTAACAAGCACTCTCTTCGGTCTTTTTCCATCAAATTCCCCGTAAAATATCTGTTCCCATGGCCCAAAATCGAGCTTTCCGCTGGTTATGGCAGCTACAACCTCTCGCCCCATAATCTGGCGTTTCATGTGCGCATCAGCATTATCCTCGTAGCCATTATGCTTATATTGGCTGTACGGCTTTTCCGGAGCCAATTGTTCGAGCCATTTTTCAAAGTCCTGGTGCAGCCCTGATTCATCATCATTTACAAAAACGCTTGCCGTAATGTGCATGGCATTTACTAGAACCATGCCTTCCTTTATTCCGCTTTCATCTATGCATTTCTGCACCTGACCTGTAATATTGATATATGCTCTGCGTGAAGGTACTGTAAATGTTAATTCCTTTCGAAAGGATTTCATTTATATCAACTCCCTTAATATGTTAAAGCTCCGCAAGCAGTATGTTCATAAAGCATCAAAAGCTATTTGTCTATTTCCCGCCTTTGATTACCCTTATTTCAACATCATGTATTTTTACAGCCTCCGCTATGCCATCAACCTTATTTTCTAGTTTGTCTAACTTCTCATAAACTTGCTTATATCCGTCATAAAGGGCTTTAATATCCCCCTTTATATCATTCTCTAATATAGCTTCAAGCTTTCTTTGACTACCCTCAAGTTTTCTTTGACTACCCTCAAGTTTTCTTTGACTACCCTCAAGTTTTCTTTGACCGATATCAAGTGAATCAAGCCTCGTTAACGTTTCCTTTCTGAACTCAGAAAATTCACTGTATAGTTTTGTCAGCAGTTCAAAGGTTTTATCTTCCATAAAAAGCACTCTCCAATCACAGGTAATATTTTACCAAAAATAATGGTGAATTACTACACAAATTTTGTTTTCCCTATGGATACTATTTGTAATTTCTTATATAATAATTATATCGCAGAAGGTCATGAAATGACTTTCTGCGATATAATCATATAATAAATAAAGTTCACAAAATATTTTTTAGAGGAGTCATATGTTATATAAGGATTTTGGAAATACTGGAATAAAAATTTCTTCTCTGGGTTTTGGATGCATGAGGTTTCCCATGGTAAAGTCGGGGAGCGCTGATATAGTTGATCAGGATAAGGTTGCGCAGATGATCTCACGCGCTTATGACCTGGGTGTAAATTATTATGATACCGCATACTTCTATAACGGAGGTTTGAGCGAAGAAGCCCTGGGAAAAGCAGTTAAGGATTTTCGGGAGAAAATATATATTTCCAGCAAAAGTCCCGGGCATCTTCTTAAAGCTCCCGGTGACTTCCGCAGAATACTTGAGGAACAGCTTAAACGGCTGGATACAGACTATATAGACTTTTATCATTTTCACGGCATAGGCTATGATAATTTTTTTGAAACCGATAAAAAGACAGATTGGATAAACGCTGCCGCAAGAGCAAAAGAGGAAGGCCTTATAAGGCACATATCCTTCTCCTTCCACGATAAAGCGGAAAACATGAAGAAGCTCATTGACCTGGGATTGTTTGAATCTGTGCTTTGCCAGTACAGCGCTGTTGACCGGAGCAATGAGGAAGCTATGGAGTATGCCAAATCTAAAGGCCTGGGTGTTGTGGTAATGGGTCCTCTGGGCGGAGGCAGAGTTTCGGGACTTCCTTTACAAATAGCTGAAAAACTGGGTGTTAAGGTTAATAGCAGCGCAGAAATGGCCCTCAGGTTTGTGTTTGCAAATTCAAATGTTGATTGCGCTCTCTCCGGAATGGAAAATTTGCAAATGGTTGAGGAAAATGCCGCCACAGCTTCAAAAGGTGAACCATTAAGCGATGATGAAGTCGAAGCAATCAACGCCCTTATGAAAGAAAACGAAAAGCTGGCCCAGCTTTACTGCACAGGCTGCGCTTACTGCATGCCATGTCCGCAAGGTGTCAACATCCCCCATATTTTCAGAATGATGAACTACTATAAGATTTATAATATTTATGAGTATTCCAAAAACGGGTATGCTGAAATCGGAACAAGCGAGTGGCTGCCAGGAAAGAGAGCGGATGCTTGCAACCAGTGCGGACAGTGTGAGAAAAAGTGCCCCCAGAAAATTAAAATAAGAGAACAGCTTAAGGAAAGCCATGCGGCTTTGGCATAAAACACTTTTGCATTAAAGTAAGTCTGCGTTCCTGAAGCCTCTGCCAATAATCTCAGAGGTATTTGTTATTGTCATAAAGGCTTTTTCGTCTGCCTGTCTGACAAAGCTTCTCAGCCTGACTGCCTGAGATCTGTTTACCACTGTGGTGATTACATGCTTTTCCTCTTTTGTGTAAGCGCCAACTGCCTTTGTCACTGTGGCGCCACGTTTTAGCTTCTTTATTATAAATTCATTTATCTTGTCAGGGTTTGTTGTAATAATTACTATTTGCTTACCTACATTCATGCCTTCAATGACAAGGTCTATGAGAAAGCCTTTCAAAACAAGCCCCAGAATTGAGTACATGCCGATTCTGATGCCAAAGACCGCCAATGCTGACAATGTTATAATAAAGTCTGCCATTAAAAGTGTCTTGCCAACATGTATATGGGTATATTTTGTAAGAATCCTTGCAATAATGTCCGTTCCTCCTGTTGAGGCATCCTGGTTAAACACAATGGCAGATCCTACGGCAGGTAAAAGTATTGCGTAAATCAGTTCAAGAAAAGTGTCATTGGTAATCGGTCCAGACAACGGGCATGCTTTTTCCATCAGCCACACCATGCCAGATAAAGCAAAGCTTGAGTAAATTGTCCTGGATGTAAAGTTTGGACCAATCATAGCATATCCAACAATCAATAAAACTACATTGATGGTTATCATAATAGGCCCAACCGCTATTCCAGGGAAAAAATGCCTTATTACAATTGCAACTCCGCTTATCCCTCCGGTTGCAAACCTGTTTGGTATTTTAAAAAGGTATATACCCAAGGCTACCAGAACCAGCCCTGTATTTATAAGCATAAAATCCTTGACTGCTTTCAAAACCGCACCTCAGCTTTAGGTCTCAACTTATTTCATATACTGTTTATATATCATCTCCAAAAAAACAAATGTGATTCTACCTCAAAAACAGCTTTTCTTGGAACAAGATGAATAAATCACTCGACGATGAAGCAGCAATTCCGAAGCCAAAATGCCATGGATGGCATTTTGAGCATCACATGACACGAGGTCATATTGATGCGTGCGAGGAATTGCAAGACTAGTCGTTAGTGATTTCATCGAAGTTTCAGAAAATGGGTTTTTGCAGCAGAATCACATTTAAATCCTAAAAATCATATATCCAAAGCAAGCTGAACAGGCCCCTCCGTTTCATCCTCCTTCTTGAGGTAACAGCCTGTGGCAGGAATGTTTTTTGTCCTGTAATAATCCAGATCAACGAATGCTACTTCCTCAAGCTTCTTTATCCTGGTCATGGTACTGCCCTTCTTGGATGTAAGAACCTGTACGCCCTGTGAGTCTCTTGCAGACTTGGGATTTATGTTGGCTGTATTGAAAATAAGCACCTTGTTTATACTGCTAAAGGCAACCAGCTCTATGTCTTCCTTCAAATAATCAATATAAATCAGTCGGGAGAGATCCGAGTAGGAATTAGCCAGTTTTTTCCTGTTAGTCTTTGTTGCGTAGCTGTCCAATTCTATTTTGGCAACCTTTCCGTTTTCGAAGCCAAATAGCATATACCCCTTGTAATCGTCTGTAGCGGCAAGATATATGATTTTTTCATCAGGCTCAAGTCCCAGCAGGTTATTGAGATATTCGCCAAGACTACTGGCCTTGCAGTCATTTATCTCATAAATCTTAAGCTTGTAAACCACCTGTTTGTTTGAAAACAAGAGAAGATCAGCCTTATTGTGCGTCTCTATCTCCTGGACTACATAGTCCTCTTCCTTCAGCTTATGCTCAGGATTTGCCCGCAGTGAAATTAACGGTATTTTTTTCAGGTAGTTATGCTCCGTCAGGAAAAGCTTTAAGTTGTAGTCTTCTATAAGGTGTTCGGAAGTTATCTCTTCCACATGCGTTTCATGAATTATTTCAGTAGCTCTGGGACGGCCATATTTCTTTGAAACGTCGCCAAGCTGCTTTATTATTATTTTTTTTACCTTTCCCTCATCTTCGTAAATTTCTTTTAGTTCTTGGATTTCCATGCGGAGGCTTTCGACCTCACCAACCCTGTTTATTATATATTCCTTATTTAGGTTTCTAAGTTTAATCTCGGCAATAAACTCAGCCTGCGCCTGGTCAATTCCGAAGCCCTCCACAAGGTTCGGCACAACATCCTCTTCGTGCTCCGTATGCCTGATAATACTTATAGCTTTGTCAATATCGAGCAGTATCTTCTTCAACCCAAGCAGCAAATGCAGCTTGTCACTCTTTTTCTGCATGTCGTAAAGGGTCTGGCGCTTGATACATACGACACGGAAGGCAATCCACTCCTTAAGTATTGTCTTTACACCCATAACCCTTGGGGTTCCGTTAATAAGTATGTTGAAATTGCAATTGAAGCTTTCCTGAAGCGGAGTAAGCTTGAAAAGCTTATTCATAAGAGCTTCCGGGTCTGCGCTTTTTCTTATGTCAAAGGTTATTTTCAAACCGTCAAGGTCTGTCTCATCCCTTACATCTGTAATTTCTTTGATTCTGCCGCTCTTTACAAGCTCAACAACGGCGTCTATTATTGCCTCTGATGTAGTTGTATATGGTATTTCATACACTTCTATGCAACTGTTTTCCTTGTCATATTTGTATTTAGCCCTTACTTTGAAGCTGCCTCTTCCTGTGCCGTATATTTCAGCCATGTCCTTTTCGTTGTAAATAAGCTGGCCGCCTGTCGGCAGGTCCGGCGCCTTGAGATAATGCAATATATCAACGTCCTCATTCTTAATATATTGAATTGTTGCTTCACATACCTCCTGAAGGTTGAAGCTGCAGATATTGCTTGCCATACCTACCGCAATGCCCTGGTTTGAATTGACCAGAATAGAGGGGAAGGTGGCAGGAAGCAGCGTCGGCTCCTTCAAGGTACCGTCATAATTGTCAATGAAGTCCACAGTGTTCTTATCAATATCACGGAACATCTCTTCGCATATCTTGTCTAGCTTTACTTCTGTATAACGAGGTGCTGCAAATCTCATATCCCTTGAGTAGTGCTTGCCGAAATTTCCTTTTGAATCTATAAGGGGGTGCAGCAAAGCTCCGTTGCCTCTGGTAAGTCTTACCAGAGTTTCATATATGGCCATATCTCCATGGGGGTTAAGCTTCATTGTTTGCCCTACGACATTAGCGGATTTTGTTTTGCCGCTGGTTAAAAGCCCCATTTTATACATAGTGTAGAGCAGCTTTCTGTGTGACGGCTTAAGTCCGTCTATTTCTGGTATAGCCCTTGAAACTATCACACTCATGGCATAGGGCATATAGTTCTTTTCAAGGGTATCAATTATTTTTTGATCAATGCAATTAAGCTTCGACATAGCAACCTCTCTCTTTTCACTTCTGCTTTGTTCACAAGGCAGTGGAAACAACGCTTAACCTTTTCGATGCTATTGAAATCAGCCCGGAAGAAGCTTGTTTCCAATTGACCCTTCACAACTAGCTGACGTCTATCATATCAAGATACATGTGCCCTTTTTCTTCTATGAAGGCCTTTCTTCCTGCCAAGTTGTCCCCCAGAAGCAGATCAAAGACCTGCTCGGTGCGTTCCGCATCATCAGGCAGCACCTTGATAAGTCTTCTCGTCTTGGGGTTCATGGTAGTTTCCCACATCATATCAGGCTCATTTTCTCCAAGGCCCTTTGATCTTTGTATTGTATACCTTCCGTCAAGCTTAGCCAGTATATCAGCCTTCTCCTTTTCACTGTAAGCAAAAAAGGTCTTGTTCTTTGAACTGATTTCAAACAAAGGCGACTCTGCAATAAATACCTTTCCTGCATTTATAAGCGTCGGCACCAGCCTGTACAGCATTGCCAGAATCAGTGTCCTGATCTGGAAGCCGTCAACGTCGGCGTCTGTGCAGATAATAATTTTGTCCCACCTTAAGTTTTCCAGCTGGAAGGTATCGAGGTCCTTGTTGTGCTTTGATTTGATTTCCACACCGCAGCCTAACACTTTCAAAAGGTCTGTTATGATTTCATTTTTGAATATGCTGTCATACTCTGCCTTAAGGCAGTTGAGTATCTTGCCCCTTACAGGCATGATGGCCTGGAATTCGGCATCCCTGCCTAGCTTGCAGGCCCCGAGGGCTGAATCGCCCTCAACTATATAAAGCTCTCTCTTGTTTATATCCTTTGTGCGGCAGTCTACGAATTTTTTTACCCTGTTTGAAATATCAATTGTGCCGCTGAGCTTCTTCTTAAGATTTATCCTGGCTTTTTCGGCGCTTTCCCTGCTCCTCTTGTTCACCAGAACCTGCTCTGTGATCTTCTCGCTTTCTGCTTTGTTTTCTATAAAATAGATCTCCAGCTGCTGCTTGAGGAACTCCGTCATGGCTTCCTGTATGAATTTGTTGGTTATTGACTTTTTCGTCTGGTTCTCATAGCTGGTCATTGTGGAAAAGGAGTTTGTAACAAGAATAAGGCTGTCCTGAATATCCGCAAAGGTTATCTTTGTTTCATCCTTGTTGTATTTGCCTCTTGCCTTCAGGCATTTGTCAATTTCGTATACGAAAGCAGCTTTTACAGCCTTGTCAGGCGCTCCTCCATGCTCTAAAAAGCTGGAGTTGTGATAATACTCCAAAAGATTGATTTCATTATTAAAGCAAAAGCCAATCTGCATCTTTACCTTGTATTCGGGCTTGTCCTCCCTGTCCCTTCCGCGCGCTGAGGTTTCATAGAACTGCACCTCCGTGAAGCCCTTATCCTGGCTGACCTCTTTTATATAGTCAACTATGCCGTTTTTGTAGCAAAATTCAAAAGTCTGCAGCGATTCCTCATCAAACAGCACAAACTTAAGTCCTGCATTTACTACAGCCTGTTTCCTGAGGATTGTCAGATAATAGTCCAGCGGTATGCTTATATCTGTAAAAACATCCAGGTCCGGCCTCCACTTTATAATAGTCCCTGTGTTCTGATAGCTGCATTTTTCCTTTTTTAAACCGCCTATGTTTTCCCCCTTCTCGAAATGAAGATCAAAGCGGTATCCATCTCTAAACACAGTTACATCCATGTATTCGGAGCTGTATTGCGTGGCACAGCTTCCAAGCCCGTTCAAGCCAAGGCTGTACTCATAATTTTCGCCGGAATTGTTCTTGTATTTACCACCGGCATAAAGCTCACAGAATACAAGCTCCCAGTTAAACCGTTCTTCCTTTGGGTTGTAATCCAGCGGAATACCTCGGCCTTCGTCCTTGATCATGACCGATTTGTCCTTAAACCGGGTAACTTCTATGACCTTTCCATAGCCTTCCCTTGCTTCATCAATAGAATTTGAGAGTATTTCAAAGACAGAGTGCTGACAGCCCTCTATGCCGTCTGACCCAAATATAACACCGGGACGCAGCCTGACCCTGTCAGCCCCTTTGAGAGAAGTTATGCTTTCATTTCCGTAGACTTGTGCCTTAGTATTTTTTGTCATCCGTGCACCTGCTTACAATATTTTTTTACAATATAAAAGTACAACAAACTTATGTTCGTGTCAATGGCTTTGCTATTATAGCGCGTATCAAAAAAAGCATCCTGAGGTCTGTGCCTTCAGGATGCTTTTAATGTCAGGTTTCAACCCTGTCCTTGAAGTAATTTGCCTGGATGAATGAACCCGCATACTTCCACACAGCCGTTATCAGTATCACCTGTGCCGGAAACATTATCGCTCCTTTTATCAATCTTGGAACGATCAGGGCTGACGCGGCTTTGCTTGTTATCATTGTAAGCCAGAGAGTATTCATTCCCACATCAACAACCAGAGTAACAACCAAGACTGCCAGAATAGTCCTGATGATTGATTTCTGATTCCTGTACAGGAAAAGCCCATATACGGCTCCGGTTATAAGGGCGCTTAAAGTAAAGCCTGGGAAATAAGCTCCCTTCGGGAAAATCATCATGCCTATGATATCAGACATGGCGCCGGCTATACCCCCTGCCACAGGTCCGAAAAGCATGGCGCAGAGGGCAATGGGTATAAATCCGAAGCTTACTCTTACGATAGGAGTCTGAAAAGAAAGAAAACGTGTAAGAATGATTTCCATTGAAATCAAGAGCCCGATAAAGACTAAAATACGTGCTTTGTTCATAAATTCACCTCCTCCCTTTACATGGCAGATAAACCACATAAAGAGAGTGATGCTCTTTTTGTGGCAGCGGAATGCGAAAATTGTACCGCAAGCCGTATCCGGCTTTTCGTATAGTGGCAACTTCCCGTCCAGCTATCACTTAACGCACAATTTCCTACTCTGCCTGTTGCTTATTGTTCTAGCGGTAATTTTATCTAATAATTAATTAGACGTCAATAGAATTTTACAACAGTTTTGTGTTTTTTATAATCTGTATTTATGTCAACTTTCACAAGGTCAGTGAATATACTGTTGGTAGAATAATTGAAAATTGAAAGAGGTGTAACACCATGTTGATTTCCCCTCAGTTTTTACCTGAATACAGTTATTTCATGCCCCGGGAAGCCAATTCATATATCCGAATCCTTCATGCTTCTCCGGATGCACTTGCAGTTGATGTATATGCAAACAATAGACTGATTGCTCGTAATCTTCCCTACAGAGGCTTTACCCCTTATCTGAAAGTACCTGCCGGCAATTATAATATAAGGGTATTACCTGCAGGTCAGATTTCAAACCCTGTACTGATACGTGACATTGTTGTCCCTGACCGTTCAATCTACACTATTGCGGCAATCGGCAGGCTTTCTGAAATTGACCTGCTTCCTGTTCAGGATCCGCTAATGCCAAGAGCTCCCGGAAAGGCAAGAGTGAGATTTGTTCATCTCTCTCCCAATGCTCCTGCGGTAGACATTGTTGTTCCGAATGGTACAGTCCTTTTTGGTGATATCCAGTATATGGAAATCTCTGAATACATCACAGTTAACACAGGAAGATATACTATTTATGTAAAGCTTACAGGCACAAACCAAATTGTATTGTATGTTCCAAACATTCGTCTGCTTCCCGGTAAAAACTATACCGTTTATGCTGTAGGCTTTGCCGGAGGAAATCCTCCCCTTCAGGTTTTAATACCCCTTGATGGAAATTCCTATATAAAGCTTTGATAAATGGCTTATTTAAGCGGACCTTTTAAGGCCCGCTTTCTTTGTCTGCACTTTTCATCAAAAAACTCATTCTCCTAAGCATTGCAGGCATGCCGTCAAATGCGTCATCGTGGCACCGGGCCCATAACAACCTCCACCTTATGCCTTCCCCTGTCATTTGCAAGTGCAATCACATTTCCATCAAGCTCCGCACCATCAATTACAATCTTTCTTACACCCCTGTTTACACCTTCAGGATTTCTAACCCTTATTTCATAAACCGTGTCCTTGTATCTGTATTGGATCTCATATTCAGTCCACTTTTTTGGGATGCAAGGATTCATTACTATTGTCTCTCCAACCTTTTTAAAGCCAAGGATATACTCTATTCCAGCCTTATACATCCAGCCTGCGGAGCCTGTATACCAGGTCCAGCCTCCTCTTCCCACATGGGGATGTGCGGCATAGACATCCGCAGCCATAACGTATGGCTCCACCTTGTACCTTGAGTATTCTATATGTGTCCTGGAATGATTTATAGGATTGATAAGTTCAAAGAACTCCCAGGCTTTATCCCCTTCCCCCAGCAGGGCATTGGCTATTATAACCCAGGCTGCAGCGTGCGTATACTGCCCTCCGTTCTCACGCACCCCCGGCACATAGCCCTTTATATATCCCGGTTCAAGGTCACCCTCGTCAAAAGGGGGTGTAAGCAGCTTTATGAGGCCTTCATCCCTCTGGACCAGATAGTCTTCGGCGGAATTCATTGCCTGAACAGCCCTCTTGGGATCTCCAGCCCCTGATATTACAGCCCATGCCTGTGCAATAGCATCAATTTTACACTCACTGTTTTGCATTGAACCAAGAGGGGTACCGTTATCAAAGTACGCTCTCCTGTACCAGCTGCCATCCCATGCGTTCTTCTCAATATTTGCAGCTGTAGCCTTCGCAATATCTGCATATCTTGCGGCACGTTCTTCATCACCCCTGCTTCTTGCAATGGGTTCAAACCTGTCAAGAATCCTGCATATGAACCATCCGAGCCACACGCTTTCTCCGCTGCCTCTATTCCCTACCGTACTCATTCCATCATTCCAGTCTCCCGAACCCATAAGGGGTATTCCATGCGCGCCGAACTTAAGGCTCCTGTCAATTGCCCTTATGCAGTGCTCATATAGTGTTCCCGAGTCGGAGGATACTTGCGGTATTCCATACCTTTCATCCTCAAAATCCTTTAGGGGGTTTTCTGTTAGAAAAGGCACAATCTCATCAAGGATACCATGGTCGCCTGTTATCTCCAGGTACTCGACAGTAACAAACACCAGCCATAAGAGATCATCAGAAAATCTTGTCCTTGTTCCCTTGTTTGCAGGCTCATGCCACCAATGCTGCACATCTCCCTCTTGATACTGGTGGCTGGCATGCAGCAGCAGCTGCCTGCGGCATATCTCGGGCCAGATCACGGCAACAGCAAGGCTGTCCTGAAGCTGGTCCCTGAAGCCGAAGGCTCCTCCGGATTGATAGAAGGCCGATCTTGCCCAGATTCTGCACGAAATCACCTGGTATATCAGCCAGCCGTTCAGAAGCAAATCCATGGAAAGGTCAGGCGTACTTGCATTCACAATACCAAGCTTGCCTTGCCAGAACTCCCTTGCCTCCTTCAGCGCAGCTTTTGCCTTGCCGGTTGTGCCATAATCCTTCACAAGACCGTTGACATGCTTTAAATTCAATGCTTCTCCTAAAAGGAGCACAGCTTCCCGTTCCTCTCCTGCTTCAAGGTCAATACGGATTTGTATTGCCGCGCAAGGATCATATCCTGCTCCTGCATTGCCGGACAGCCGTTCTCTGCTCAAAGCCTCGGGTGAAGACAATCCTCCATTTCCGAAGAATTCCTTGCGGTCTCCTGTCAGTGAGTGAATTTTTTCCGAAGAACCAACAAACATTACTCGTCCCGCAAACTCCTCATTATATGGGTTTTCTGCAAGCAGTACACCACCATTCCCTATAAAGGTCCTTATATGCATTGAGGTTGATTGATCGCTTACACCCATTACCGGTCTTATATAATAGGTTATAGTCAGATTTCTTTTAAATTCAGAGCTGTTCCTTACTCTCAGTATACTTATTTTTACTGTGTCTTTTAAAGGCACAAACTGAATAAGTTCCTGCCCAAGGCCGTGGCTGTTGTGCTCAAAGCAGGAATACCCGAAGCCGTGCCTTATTATATATGGTTCTTCTTCCCTTATGGGTAACGGTGTTATTGTCCACTTTTCACCTGTTTGGCAATCACTTAGGTAAATCACTTCTCCCGGGGTGTCGCTGACAGGGTCGTTTGACCAGGGTGTGAGCTTGTTCTCCCTGCTGTTCTCGCACCATGTGTACCCTGATCCAGATTCGGTAACAAGGAAACCGAAATGTGGATTTGCAACTACATTTGACCATGGAACAGGAGTATTAAGACCTTTATCCAGTTTAATAACATACTCCCTGCCATCCTTGGTGAATCCCCCCAGTTCATTAAAATAGTGCAGCTCCAAATCCCTTAAAGGAAGATTTGTATATTTTCTTGAAACCCTTGACAAAACATTTGACTCAGGCAGCTTATGCTGATGCTCTAGCTTTACCTGATCTGCCAGCGAGCCTTTATCTCCTTTAAGGATTAACCTGGCTGCAGCATGGAGTAAGGCTATATCCTCCTGCGGAATGTTGTTCATGTTCAGAATAAACACCCCGCCTGATTTATTCAAAAGGTCTCTTGCGTGGCTGAATGCAATAATCTCCGTCAGCAACGAATGCAGAGGCTGGTTATAGCTGTTTTCCTCATCATTCAGTATCACCAGATCAACCCTCAGGTCTTTCAGCCTCCAGTATTCATGAGCCTTCAGCAGCTCATACAGAATATCCGTTTCATCAGTTTTTCTCAAAGTCAGAAGCACAATGGGAATATCCCCGGATATACCATAAGCCCATAGAGCAGACTGACCCTTTATGTTTTTTGCAATATGCTCCATATAAGACCTTTTCAAAGGACTTATAAATAAGATATGAGATATCATGTCCTGGTACAGTTCTAAATCTCCCGCCTTTATATTCAGGTATCTGTTTTCTACCTGACTCCTTGTAAAAGCCAGTTTAAAAGTACCTTCAACCGGCTCGGGTGCAGAAAGCTTTTCAATCACCTCGAGTACAGCGTCATAATTTTCCGCTGCCACAGTTATAAAAGAGACTCTTGCTGTTTTTCCGGACTCTATTCTTACCCTAAGCCTGAAGCACACTACAGGGTCGAGCACCGGCCCTGTTGAATTTGTCAACGGCTTGCCGCGTGTAATGGCAGCAGGCTCAGCGACGTTGTTTCCCCTTCCTATAAACTGCATTCTATCTGTCTCATATTGCAAATCCCCAGTCCTTTCCCCCTCAACCACAACTGTACTGGCCAGCCAAAAACTCTTATCCGTTTCAGACCTGGGTTTTCTATTGGCAATAATGCAGTTTTTATCAGGCATGAATTCCGTTTTTACAAAAAGGTTGCTGAATGCAGGATGAGAAACATCAGCGGCCTGCGGAGCCATAACAACCTCAAAGTAGCTTGTGATTTCAATTGTATATGATGTCTGCGCCCTGTTTCTCAATGTAAGTCTCCTGATTTCTGCATTAAAGCCCGATGCAACAGTTATTTCCGTTTCTGTTTCAATATCCCCGTCCTTTCTTCTGAACCTTGCTTTGTCAGCCGTAAAGCAAACCTCATATTTTTCCGGAGTTTTGAATAATGGAGCGTAGGCGGAAGACCACACATCTCCAGTCTCCATGTTCTTCAAATAGAAAAACATTCCATAATGATCCAATGTGCTGTCTTCTCTCCACCTTGTCACAGCAGCGGTTTTGCTCCTGCTGTAGCCTGTTCCCCTGTCGGTTATCAATATGGAATAACTGCCGTTTGAAAGTATATGGGCCCTGGGGATGACAGGATCAACTGCTCTGAACCTCCGGGAAGGCCCTTTCTCCTTGTAAACCACATCCTTAAACGGCATGACTTTTTCTTTGGTCTCTTTTGTAAAGAGCAGGTTGGTAGGCACCTTTTCCTGCAGAAGCAGTTCAGCCGCTTTTACTACAGGGTCGGCATGGAAGCGCCTTTGCATTATATTATCGTTTAAAGCATTGTTCAGGGCAAGAAAAGTCATCCCCTGATGGTGAGCCATAAAGCTTTTTACAATAGCCCGGCTCATTCCAAAAGGAAGCCTTTCCCGAGTGTAGTCTGCCGCTTCATAAAAGCCATACGGCCCTTCAAGACCCTCAGACCTTAGGAGCCTGATATTCTCCATTGCTGCTTCAGGGTCAACCATTAATGCAAGAAAGGTTGCATAAGGAGCTGCCACAGCATCCTCTATCAGACCTCTTTTTAATCCAAGCCAAGGTACGCCTATGGCCTTATACTGATAGTCAAGATTTACATCCATGGAATAAAAGCCCGACTCTGACGCGCCCCATGGTATTTTTCTCACTTTGCCGTATTTTTTCTGACTCCTTATAACAAAAGAATATGTCTCATCAAGCAGTGTATTTCTAAAGCTCTTCATTATCAAAAGGGGCATAAGATATTCAAACATGGTTCCCGTCCATGACACCAACCCTTTGTAATAGTCAACGACAGTTAATGCCCTTCCCATTTTAAACCAGTGCTTTGGAGGCACTTCTCCACGAGCTATTGCAATATAGCTGGTTTGACGCGCTTCTGAAGCAAGCAGGTCATAGAAGGAGTTTGTCAGTCTGTTTTCTTCAATGTTAAAGCCAATTGAAAACAGGTGTTTCTTTTCAACATAAAGAGGCTTGAACTTTATGCCTTCCGATATGCTCTTAAGCCTTGATATCAGTTCATTGTATAAACAGACAAACTCCTTGACCCTGTGAGAGGATTGATTTATCTTGTCCTTCAATTCCAAAAGCCATTTTTTTTCACATGTGAAATTCTGGCCTTTTGCCTTGTTTAAAGCAGCCATGCTCTTATCTATGGCCTCACAGGCCTCGTCATAAACCTGGCCAAGCTTGCTTAACGGCGGATTGGACTTAAGCAATGCCGCTATATCGGTAAACCTGCCTTGATGAAATGCCTGCGGCACCTCTTCCATAAGAGGTATCCAAGACATAAACTCCGCAAGCTCCTTACGCAGCATTTTTATCATCCGATCGGTTTTTATTTTCCAGGAAGATTTTTTGACACCACTTTGCATGCTCCTGTCATCCAGTTCGCCCAGCGCCCTGTTCCATAGAACGGGATCAACCCCTGGACTTTCAAAAGGCCTGTACAAAATATTTGTATCCCCATAAACCTCATCAGCATCCTTGCCCAGAAAAGAAGCAGTATCTGCCACTCCATCCGCAAGGCTCCTGTCAATAAGAGGCCTTTCAAGGTATTCGCCAAGGCCCTGTATAAGGGTAACAAGGTAGCAGACGAAGTTTCCGCTGTCTACGGTTGATATGTACCTGGGTCTCAAAGTCCTCAACGTTCTGGTATCATACCAGTTATAAAGATGTCCGTTCCATTTTTCCATCTTTTCGATGGTATCTGCAGTATCAGATATAATACCTGCCATTTCGTATGTTCCGATATATCCCAAGTCCCTGGCCGCAAGCGCCGCAAGCATTCCTAGCCCTATATTGGTTGGTGAAGTCCTGTGAGCCACACCTCTCGGGGGATCCTCCTGGTAATTGTCAGGAGCAAGGTAGTGGTTTTTGAAATTCATGAACTCTTCAAAATAACGCCATGTCTTTCGCGCTATTCTCCTTAGATCTGCTTTATCGGCTTCAGAAAACCGGAAGGCTGTCCTGTCATCTATTATACTTATCCTGTAGGCAATAACCGGCGAAAATGCCCATATGAGAAGCAGCATCAGACTAGAAGCAAACGATTCGGGTCTTATGAAAAATATCAGTGCTCCAATAACCAGCGATTGAACAGGTGCCGGCTTCATTTTTTTCCAATAGCTCCCCAGTGAGTTTTTACTGCCCTTTTCCACGTCAGCCGCAGTTACCCACTCCAGCATATTCCGATGTGTGATAAATACCCTTCCCAGAGTAATTACCGCAGCATTTAACATGAGATATGCCTGGTGGGGAAGAAATACAAGGTTAAGGAATGTTTGAAGAAGAACTGCCTTAAGACCAGATATGACATGTATATGCCGTTTTAACCTGCTCCCTCCAAACCTTTTTGACATCAGATAATTTATTGCAGCTGTTATGAGAGGAAAAGCCAGGGTAAGAAAAGCCAGCCCAAACCATATCAGGCTGCTTCCGGGTAAAACAGCAAGCCCTAAAGTAATTAAAAAAATTATAGACGGCGGTATCAGGCTTCTTCTAAGATTGTCAAATATTTTCCACCTTGAAATTAGCGATAGGGGGTTTTTTATTCGCTCCCCCCTCCTGTTTTTGACAGTGCGGCCAAGCCATTTCACAAGCTGCCAGTCGCCTCTCACCCAGCGGTGAAGCCTTGCCGCATAGGTGTTGTATCTGGAGGGATAAGAATCCACCAGCTCCAGATCTGTAGCCAGACCCGCCCTTACATATGAGCCTTCAAGAAGGTCATGACTAAGTACAGTGTTCTCAGGAATCGCATCCCTTAATACCTCCTGAAAAACTCTTAAATCGTAAATACCCTTACCGGTAAAAATCCCTTCGTCAAAAAGATCCTGATAAACATCGGAAACTGCGCAGGCATATGGGTCCATGCCCTCCTGCCCGGCGTAGATCCTCGAAAAGAGTGACTTGTTCTGGCTTTCCACATCAAAGCTGATCCTGGGCTGAATCAGTCCGTAGCCTTCCGTTACTATACCCTTGCTCCGGTCAACACATGGGTTATTGAGAGGGTGGGCCATGGTTCCTATCATTTTTTTAGCCATTCCCATTGGCAATTTAGTATCGGCATCAAGGGTTATAACAAACCTGGGGGTTTTTGGGACGGTTCTGCACAAATAGTCAAAACTAGTCTTTTTCGACCCCATGAGGAGGTCGTTGAACTCAAGGAGCGCTCCCCTTTTTCTCTCCCAGCCCATCCACTTGTTTTCCTTGCTGCTGAACACCCTTCTTCTGTGAAAATAATAGAAAATATCCCTGTCTTTACAAGAATATTTCTCATTTAATTTTTGTATGCCCTCTGTTGCAGCCTTGATGATTTTTTCATCTTCGGGCATGGTTTTGCTTAGTGAATCCTTAAAATCACCTAAAAGCGCAAAGCATATATTTTCTTCCCTGTTTGCCAAATAATGAATTTCAAGATTTTCAAGAAGCTCCCCCACCCGTTTTTCATCAGGAAGCAGGGCTGGAATTACAACCATGGCACCATATTCCTCCGGTATTCCATCCTTCAGCTCCAGCCTTGGGAAAACAGCCGGCTTCTTAATATTGCTTACTATCCAGTTAATCAGGCATATGGCAATTTCAGATGAAGGCAAAATAACAGCAACAGCTGCAAGCAAAGCCATATAAATGCTTCCTGCCGATAACCAAAAAGCATAATAAACAGCCAAAGATACAATAGCAGCAGCAATAACGGCTACGCTTCCCAAATACAGAATGCACATTCCTGGCTCTCCAGGCATGAAAAACCTTGGAGGCCACTTTCTCCGGCTTCCCAGCTTGCTTTCCAGCTGTACCGCTCCTTTGCCCACAAGGTAATAACCCACATGGCTCAAACGGCATCCTTCAGGTTTTTGTCCCTCTTTTCTCATTCTGTTTGCCGCTTCTCTGGCAAGTCCGACAGCTTCCTTGGCAATATGAAGCTCTGAAACATTATAGCTTGTTGCAAGCTCCTCAATCTTTGTTCTGTAATAATTCCTTGACGGCAAATCCATTCCCTGGTATGTACCATCCGGATCTTCCCTTAAAAGCTGTTCTACTCTGCTGGTTTCCTCAAATACCTCCACCCAGTCCATGGAGGAAATAAATTTCAGGCTGATTACGCTGTTACCTATCGTAACTGAACTTACCGCCTGTGAATTGTGTTCCTTTTTAGCAATCTCATCAAGGTTTGTCCCATATCTGTCAAGGCACTCATCAATAAGCCTGAGCACCCTGTTATATCCTCTCCCGGCTCTTCTCAGCCTGTAGACCAGATGTTCTGCGAAAGAGGGGTTTATCTCCTGAAGCGCTTTTAGTTTTAAATATGCGGATTTCAACATCCTGTCCATGTCAGCTTCTCCCATAGACAGCCATTCGTCTGCCATATGGTCGGCAGTTCTCCATTGGGACCTTGTGTCTCTTATGCTTTCACACACGTTTCTAATATTCTCTATTAGCGCAAGCCTTATCATGGCAGGCATTATCCAAATCTCACGGTCTGTGAGGATACTGTGGGACTGGTATGCTTTAAGGTAATTGATGAGTATGTTCTCGTCAATTTGCCCGTCTGTATGCGCAACCAGTTCCATCGCAATAGCATATGCCCGCGGAAATCCGCGAAAAGTGCCGCATTTTAAAACAGGAAGCCGTATTAATTCCTCCTTGGCAATATCCCGTCTTATGCTTTTTACCTGCTCCTCAATTATGTAAAAGTTATCCAGCAGCCATTCCGCCGCAGGAGGAATGGCTAATTTCGCGTGGATATCCTCGTTTAAGCTTTTATAAACAGACATTATAAGGCTGTAGCTTTCGTTCATCCTTGGAACAGGCCAGTTCAAAAGCCTTTTCCTATTGGAAACGGAATGCTCAACCGATATTTTTCTTGCATGCTCCTCAAGCTCCTCACACGTAAGAGAAGCGTCACGAACCTTTAATATCCTTCTTTTTTGTGCTGACAGCAATAATATGGCTGCGATAAGCAATGAAAGTATTAACAAAGCACTCAGGGCTGCAAAGGTATAAAATAAATTCATTAAGTCTACCATCTCCTGCATGTAAATTGCATAGGAATATACAATACATATCTTTTGTCAAATTGTGTTTTTTTAATAATAAGAATTTTTTGCCAAAAAAGTTAATATTCTGACTTTGCTGCTCTTGTCCTTTTGTGAATAATTTAGTAATTATTTAGAAAAAAATAATATAAATTCATCTGAAACTTGGAGGGCCTTTAATGAACGTCGTATCAGGAGATAGATTATGGATCAAGGATACACCTATTCCAAAGCAGTATAAATATCTTGACAGTAATATTGAATGTGATGTAGCTGTTATAGGTGCTGGAGTTATTGGTGCGCTATGTGCTTTTCATTTTGCAGAAGCAGGACTGCATACCGTGCTTGTTGACAGAGGTGTTGCAGGCTACCTAAGCACAAGTGCTTCAACTGCCATACTCCAGTACGAAGTTGACACGGATCTGATTGGTCTAGGCGGAATGATTGGCATGGAAAAGGCAACGCAGAGTTTTAAGCTGTTTGAAAAAGCTGTATATGATATTGAGAAAATAATTAAAGGTTTTGACAACAAATGTGAATTCAGGACAAGGCAGAGTCTTTACTATTCCTTTAACCCAGGCGATATCGACTATATGAGGCGCGAATTTGAGTTGAGAAAAGCAGGGGGCTTAAATGTTGAGTTCATTGACAGGGCAGCCGCTCAGAAATTATTTTCCTTCCGGGTGGAAGCCGGTATTTTATCTCATTCCGGAGCAGGAGATATAAACCCCTATGCATTCTGTCACGAGCTAATCTCAAACGCAGAAGAAAAAAGTGCCCAAATCTTTGAAAATACTGAAATAATAAAGCTGGAGCCTTCCAGTAGTTCAGTTGTACTGACAACGAATATAGACAGGAAAATAAGGGCAAGAAAGGTGGTTATTGCTTCAGGTTATGAAGCAGTAAGGCTTATCAGAGAAAAAATTGCTTCCTTCAGCAGAACTTTTACTATAGCCACAAGTCCGGTCAAAAGCTTCAACGGATGGCCAAACCAATGCATTATCAGAGATAACAGAAGTGCATATAACTATTTGAGAACAAGTTTTGACAGCAGAATTCTTATGGGCGGGGAGGATGTGGACCTTGGCTCAAGGAACAGTAATATAGCCCTGCTCAAAAATATGGACAAATTTGTAAGTGAAAGATATTGCTTACTGGAAAATAAGTTAAAGTCCTACTTCCCAGCTATTGATGATATAAAAGCAGAATATGCATTCAATGGAATTTTTGGCACAACAAAGGACGGATTGCCTTATATAGGTGAACACAGCAAATACCCTAACTGTTACTTTTCACTATGTTATGGGTCTAATGGAATTGTATACGGTGTACTGGCTGCACAGCTTATAAGGGACATGATTGTTGGCAAAACGCCTCGGGAGTCTGAACTGTTTCGCTTCGGCAGATAAACCTGCCCACCTTAGGTGACTGCTGTGCATTTTAGTGTATTTTCAATTTAAACCACTAATAATGATTTCCCTGCCTGATTATGGGTAAATATAAAGACGAGGCTTGAATAATTAAACACAGCCAGCCACTATTATTTGAGGAGGGAATTCTCTTA
>JAOACY010000109.1 GCA_026417615.1 Clostridia bacterium | reverse complement strand
TTCACGCGGCGTTGCTGCGTCAGGGTTTCCCCCATTGCGCAATATTCCCCACTGCTGCCTCCCGTAGGAGTCTGGGCCGTGTCTCAGTCCCAATGTGGCCGATCAACCTCTCAGTTCGGCTACCGATCGTCGCCTTGGTGGTCCGTTACACCGCCAACTAGCTAATCGGACGCGGGCCCATCTCATACCGGATTCCTCCTTTGATACAATCGTGATGCCACAATCGTATGTTATGCGGTATTAGCACAAGTTTCCCTGTGTTATCCCCCTGTATGAGGCAGGTTGCCCACGCGTTACTCACCCGTCCGCCGCTATCCAAACATTGCTGCTTGAACCGCTCGACTTGCATGTGTTAGGCACGCCGCCAGCGTTCGTCCTGAGCCAGGATCAAACTCTCAATTTATATTTGAAAATTTGTTAGCTCATTTCATAAACTTACTGACTTGTTTAAGTTCGCAAGTTACTCAAATTTATTTTCGAGTTCCTTTACTCTTACACTGTTTAATTTTCAAGGTCCAACTTCTCTCCGCTCCTGCATTTCGGGGTTCCCGGCGGAGCGACTTTTATATGTTAACACGATTTTTTTTTACTGTCAACACTATTTTGTATTCTTTTTTGCGATATTTTATAATACAAATAATTTATACACAAAAATCTAAATTATACTCCCATATAGTACAGTATAATAAATAATACTGCCCTTCCATTACAAGTTTCCTATTTAGGATATGTGCATATATATGAATATGTTACACGTTAAACTCTATTCTATATATTTTTGCCTTCAGATTATCCCTCTTCTTCATCCTTGACTATCCTTGCAATGCTGACAACCTTGTTGCCCTCATTCATCCTCATAAGAGTTACACCCTGTGTCGCCCTGCCAAGTACGCTTACATCCTGCACATTCATTCTGATTATGGTTCCGTCCGAACTGATGAGCATTATATCATCGTCATCTCCGACCAATAGCATTCCGGCTATTTTTCCGGTCTTCTCCGTCACCCTGTAAGTCAGAACACCCTTACCTCCTCTGGACTGAGGTCTGTATTCTTCCAGCTCGGTTCTCTTACCAAAGCCATTTTCCGTGACAACCAGAAGGTTTACATTATCACAGCAAACTTCCATCCCTATTACATAATCGTCATCTTCCAATTCAATACCCTTAACGCCCATGGATACTCGTCCAATAGGTCTCGCATCCTTCTCGCTGAATCTTATGGCAATACCGTTTCTTGTGGCAAGCATTATATCATGGTTTCCGTCAGTAAGCTTGACGTCTATAAGTTCATCTCCCTCTCTTAAAGTAACAGCTGTCAGACCGCCTTTCCTGATATTGTCATATTCCATAAGGTTTGTCTTCTTTACCAGACCGTTTTTGGTAGCCATCATAAGGAAAAGTCCTTCCTTATACTCCTTGATTGGTATGACGGTTGTAACCTTTTCATCCGCATCAAGCTGAAGAAGGTTTACTATTGCAGTACCCTTTGCCTGTCTTCCTGACTCAGGTATTTCATAAGCCTTCAGCCTGTATACTCTTCCCTTGTTGGTAAAGAAGAGTATAAAGTCATGAGTTGAGGTTACAAAAAGGTTTTCAACAAAATCCTCTTCCCTGGTACTCAGGCCAACTATGCCCTTTCCTCCTCTCTTCTGGCTCTTGTATGTATCTGCAGGAAGCCTTTTTACATAACCAAAATGGGTAAGGGTTATCACGCTTTCCTCTTCCTGAATAAGGTCTTCAATATCTATTTCTCCCTCATCAGCAATTATCTTTGTTCTTCTTTCATCTCCATATTTTCCTTTGATTTCCGAAAGCTCTTCCTTAATAATATTTAATACCATGTATTCATTTGCTAAAACATCCCTGTAATACTTTATCTTTTCCAGGATTTCTCTATATTCATTCTCCAGCTTTTCTCTTTCCAATCCGGTAAGCCTTCCAAGTCTCATGTCCACGATTGCCTGAGCTTGTTTTTCACTTAAGCCGAACCTGTTCATTAGGCCTTCCTTGGCCGAAGCCTCCGTCTTTGAACCCCTTATGATTTTAATAACCTCGTCCAGATTATCTATAGCTATTTTTAACCCTTCCAGAATATGAGCCCTGGCTTCGGCCTTGTCCAGCTCGAACTTGGTCCTTCTGGTTATTACATCCTTTTGGTGGTCGATGTAGTAATCAATCATATGCCTCAGGTTTAAAACCCTGGGCTCAAACTTCTTATCCTCCGTCTGGACAAGAGCAAGCATTATGGCACTGAAGGATTCCTGCATCTGGGTATTTTTATAAAGCTGGTTTAATACCACATTTGCATTGGCTTCCCTCTTAAGCTCAATAACTATTCTCATACCCTGGCGGTCAGATTCATCCCTTAAGTCCGCTATGCCTTCTATTTTCTTATCTTTAACAAGCGCTGCTATCTTTTCAATCAACCTGGCCTTATTAACCTGATAAGGAAGTTCAGTGACAACTATACGCTGCTTATTGTTGCTCATCTGTTCTATATCTGCAACAGCTCTTACTACTATTCTTCCCTTGCCTGTCCTGTAAGCATCCCTTATACCCTGTTTGCCTACAATTACTCCGGCGGTTGGAAAATCAGGCCCCTTTATAATTTTATTTAAGTCATCAATGGTTATCTCAGGATTTTCAATTACCTTATTTATTCCGTCAATAACCTCCGTCAGATTATGAGGAGGTATATTGGTGGCCATGCCGACAGCTATGCCTGTTGAGCCGTTGACCAGCAGATTAGGAAATCTTGAAGGAAGCACTACAGGCTCCATCTCATGCTCGTCAAAGTTTGGCTTGAAGTCTACAGTATCCTTATTTATATCAGCCAGCATTTCCATGGATATCTTGGCAAGCCTCGCCTCCGTATACCTCATAGCTGCCGGTGGGTCTCCGTCGATTGAACCAAAGTTTCCATGCCCGTCAACCAGCATATATCTGAGTGAGAAATCCTGCGCCATTCGAACCATACTGTCATACACCGCAGCATCGCCATGTGGGTGGAATTTACCCAGAACTTCACCGACGGTTGTAGCACATTTTCTATATGCCTTATCAGGAGTAAAGCCTAATCCGTACATTGCATAGAGTATTCTCCTGTGCACAGGCTTAAGTCCATCCCTTACATCAGGAAGTGCCCTGTCGACAATAACGCTCATTGCATAATCTATAAATGATTTTTTCATTTCTGACTCAATATCTACAGGTATAATTCTTTGTTCTTTTTTTACATTTTCTTCTGCCATTTATTTAAAACCCTCTTTTCTGAAACTAAATGCCTAAATATTATTTTAATAAAGATTTACATTTGTGTAAACAAAAATAAAAGAACGGATTTATACCGTTCCCCCTTAAAACCATTCTCCATACTTATATTATGCATTGTTCCTCTTCGGAACCCTCACTATAAATTCTATATATTCCCCTCTGTCAATCTGTGCAGCTTTAGCATTAACACCTGATTTTTTCATCAGGTCTATAGCCTGCCTTATTGTATTTACAAAAATCCTTATATCCTTTATTGCTTTTGTAAGCTTTCTATCGCTGCTTCTTTCCCGTCCTTCCTTTGAGTACCTCTCAATGGCTCTTTCAACCAGCTCTTCTGTTCTTTTTACGTTTAAGCCTTTTTCGCATACATGCCGCAGCACTTTTAACTGCAGCTGCTCATCATGAAGCTTTAAAAGCGCCCTTGCATGTCTTTCTGTAAGATTATTATCGGCCAGTATTTTTTTTACAAGGGGTGGAAGCTTTAACAGCCTTATTTTATTTGCTATGGTAGATTGGCTTTTTCCAATTTTTTGAGCCAGCATCTCCTGGGTGAAGCCGTGTTCCATTAATAGGTTATTATAGCCTTCAGCCTCTTCCATATAACTCAAATCTTCTCTTTGGAGATTTTCTATAAGAGCCATTACTGCAGAGTCATTGTCATCCACATTGACAATAATGGCTGGAATATCCTTTAATCCTGCCATTGTCGCTGCCCTCAGCCTTCTTTCTCCAGCAACCAGTTCAAAGGAATTGCCGGATATCTTCCTCACATTTATGGGCTGCAGCACCCCATATTGCTTTATTGATTCGCACAATTCCTCTAAAGCAGCCTTATTAAACTGCTTTCTTGGCTGATATGGGTTCGGGCGAATATTTTCGATATTGATATACGTTATATTCTTTAGTTCTTCTTTTTTCTCTGTTTTTGAAACTGTAATTTTATTCTCCAACATATCGGCTCACCATCCTTAGTAAATTTCTTACAAACTAAGTATTCGCCAAATATATTCATAATCCTTTTTTTAACATTTATAACATTTCGTGGTAATATACCTTTAAATTTCATTTATTTTTTTATATTAAAGGTTCTTTTGATGGTTTACCTGCTTTTCTCGGATATCTTGTTGGTGTCTGTCGTAATTTTTTTATGATAATTATGTTTCGCTTTATGTCACTAAAGGGCAAATTAAGTTCCTTTATTGACTGAATTTCCCCACCTAGTTCCTTTAATGCTTTTTGTGAATTATGTACCTCTTCAAGATTGCTCCCTTTCATTGCTATAAAATACCCTCCTGTTTTAACAAAGGGCAAGCAGTACTCAAGCAGTACCGGAAGGTTTGCAACTGCCCTTGCTGTGGCGATATCGAAATTCTCTCTGAATTCCTGTTTTGCTCCATACTCCTCGGCACGTCCATGATATGCGAAAATGCCTTTAAGCTCAATAGCTGAAATAACTTCATTTAAAAACTTAATCCTTTTATCCAGGGAGTCCAAAAGAGTGACATTAATACTATCATACACAATTTTAACGGGAATGCCTGGAAAACCTGCTCCGGTACCAATATCAACAAGCCTGTCATCCTTGTTTTCCATATAAGGCAATATGCTCAATGAGTCTATAAAATGCTTAATTACAACATCATGATCATCCTCTATGGCTGTCAGATTCATCTTTTCATTCCATTCCTTCAGTATAGCCATATACTTTAGAAACTTTTCAACCTGTATATCATTTAAGGACAAACCCAATTCCCTGGCGCCTTCCTTCAAAACAGTAATAAAACTGCTGCCTGCGTTCATAAGTATTTATTCCTTCCTTTGACCTTTTGTCTGCTCAAGGTAAATCAAAAGCACCGATATATCAGCAGGAGAAACACCTGATATCCTCGAAGCCTGTCCTACGGACTCTGGCTTGATCTGATTCAGCTTCTGCCTTGCTTCTATACGCAGCCCCTGAATATCGTTATAATCAATATTCTTTGACAGCTTCCTGCTTTCAAGCTTCTTAAACTGTTCAACCTGTACCAGCTGTCTTTTAATATAACCTTCATATTTAACTGCAATTGTAACCTGCTCTCTTATGGAAGGACTCAGTTGAGGCCTTTCCTCATCTATCTCAGACAAGTCATCATAATTTATTTCCGGCCTTCTTAAAAGTTCAATAAGCTTAATCCCGCTTTTTATAGGAGAACTCTTTTTTCTTTGGAGGAAAGCGTTTGTTTTTTCGTTAGGGGGTGCAACAATCTTTTCAAGCCGTTCTATTTCTGATTGAATTTTATTTTTTTTCTCTTCAAATTTTCTGTATCTTTGTTCACATATCAGTCCAACTTCATACCCTATGGGGGTCAGTCTCAGATCAGCGTTGTCCTGCCTCAAAAGCAGCCTGTACTCAGACCGTGAAGTCATCATTCTATATGGCTCCCTTGTTCCCTTTGTAACAAGGTCATCAATCAGTACCCCTATATACGCCTGTGACCTGTCGAGAATTATTGGTTCCTTGTCCTTTATCTTCCTGGCTGCGTTGATTCCAGCCATAATTCCCTGGGCAGCAGCCTCCTCGTAGCCTGAACTGCCGTTAATCTGCCCTGCGGAAAAAAGACCGTCAATTTCCTTGAACTCCAGTGAGAGCTTAAGCTGTGTAGGATCTATACCATCATATTCAATTGCGTAGGCGCTTCTCATAATAGCCGCATTTTCTAGGCCCGGAAGAGATCTTACCATTTTAATCTGAACGTCCTCCGGAAGGCTGCTGGACATTCCCTGCAGGTACATCTCTTGCGTATCAAGGCCCATCGGCTCAACAAATACCTGGTGCCTGTCTTTGTCAGCAAATCTTACTACCTTGTCCTCTATAGAGGGGCAGTATCTTGGCCCAACCCCTTCTATCATTCCCCCGAAAAGTGGAGATCTATGAAGGTTCTCCTTTATAATATTGTGCGTTTCCTCCGTTGTATAGGTCAGCCAGCAGGACACTTGCTCCTTTCTTATTTCATCGGTTTCAAAGGAGAATGGAATTATTGTGTTATCTCCGGGCTGCTCTTCCATTTTTGAAAAATCAATGCTTCTTCGGTTAATCCTTGCCGGAGTGCCTGTTTTAAGCCTTATAAGATTTATACCGTTTTCCTTAAGGCAGTCTGAAAGCTTGTTTGCAGGAAAAATTCCATCCGGCCCTCCGCTGAAGCTTACATCTCCAATTATTATTTTTCCTTTAAGGTAAGTGCCAGTCGTAAGTACAACTGCCTTACACTTAAATATAGCTCCTGTATGTGTCTTTACTCCTGTTACTGCCTTTCTCCCGTCATGTTTTTCTATTATCAGATCAACAATTTCAGCCTGCTTAACTTCAAGGTTTTCCTGCAGCTCAAGGGTATTTTTCATTTCCATCTGGTATCTGCGTCTGTCAACCTGAGCCCGGAGGGAAAAAACAGCAGGACCTTTTGCAGAATTTAAAATCTTCGACTGTATAAAGGTTTTATCCGTATTTCTGCCCATTTCACCGCCAAGTGCGTCTATTTCCCTTACAAGATGCCCTTTTGCTGTACCTCCTATACTTGGGTTGCAAGGCATGTTTGCAATTGTATCGAGATTAATTGAAAACACAATCGTCCTGCAGCCGAGCCTGGCTGAGGCCAAGGCCGCTTCACAGCCAGCATGTCCTGCCCCAACTACCCCTACATCATATTCCCCTGCAAAATACTCCATACTTCCTCCTGCTGTATTCTTCTCCATCACTTTTATTTTCCAAGACAAAACCTGCTGAAGATGCTCTTCATAACATCCTCGCTTACAGATTCACCTGTTATCTGCCCAATATGTTCAGCCGCATTCTTAATATCTATAGTAAGGCAATCCAAAGGCATCCCGCTTTCAAATGCAGTTCGGGCATCGTTTATATTATTTATTGCTTTATCAATCAGAGATTTATGCCTCACATTTGTGACCAGCATTTCACTTCCGGTTTTAATTTCGTCCCTGACAAAGCTTTCTGTTATCGCCCGTTCTAGTTCTTCAATTCCTTTTTCCTCTTTAATGGAAGCTCTGATTGTCCTTACATCATCAAAAGTATTTTCGATATTTTTAATGCTTGTTTCATCAGCTACATCTATTTTGTTTATAAGCACTATAAGCTTTCTGTTGCATATCTCTCGAGCTGCTTTCATAATTTCCAGATCTTCGCTGTTTATACCGGAACCTGCATCAACCATCATTATTACCAAGTCAGCAGATTCTATTGATTTTCTGGCTTTTTCTACACCTATTTTCTCAACAACATCCTCTGTCTGTCTTATACCAGCTGTATCTATAAGCTTGACAGGTATACCTTCAATATTTACATACTCCTCTATTATATCCCGGGTTGTTCCTGGAATATCAGTAACAATAGCCTTATTTTTCCCTGATAGCTCGTTAAGCAGAGAGGACTTGCCAACATTAGGCCTGCCAACTATTACAACACTTATTCCTTCCCTTATAATCCTTCCCTTGTCAAAATTTTTTATAATGTTGTTTAATTTGCTTCCTATGGCATTGAGCTCTTCGTATATCTTTTGCCCTGTGATTTCTTCAATATCATGCTCAGGATAATCAACTGTCACCTCTATATGCGCAATAAGCTCGATTAGTCTTTTTCGAACTTCTTTCAGCTTTTCGGACAATTTCCCCTCAAGCTGGTCAACAGCTGCCCTTGAGCCTGCCTCGGTCTTTGAATTAATAAGATCAATAACTGCTTCTGCCTGTGTTAAATCTATTCTTCCGTTTAAAAAAGCTCTCTTTGTAAACTCTCCAGGTTCCGCAATCCTTGCCCCTTCTCTTACAACAAGCTCAATAATCCTTTTTTGTACAGCTATACCGCCATGACAATTTATTTCAATTACATCCTCACGTGTGAATGTGTTTGGTCCGTCCATCCTTGAAAGCAGAACCTCATCTATTGTTTCATTAGTTGAAGGGTCCACAATTTTTCCATAATTTATTGTATGAGATCTGAAGCTGTCAAAGCTTCTCTTACCCTCAAATATTTTCCTGGCTATTTCAAAAGCTTTATCTCCGCTGATCCTTATAATCCCTATCCCGCCCGTACCGCTTGGCGTCGATATGGCCGCAATGGTATCCGTCTCAAACACTCTGTCTTCTCCTTCATATAATGTTGGTTCTGCTTGATAAACCCATTTTGGTAAACTAGAAAAGGTTAAGACCATTAACCTCAGCCTTAACCTTCTTTATTCATTGACTACAAAGCGCTTTACTTCAAAGTTATAACAACCTTTCTGTTTGGTTCATCGCCTACACTGTAGGTTTCAATATACTTATTGTTCTGAAGTGATGAATGTATTATCCTTCTTTCATAAGGGTTCATAGGCTCAAGAGTAATATTCTTTTTATACTTTATTACTTTTTCCGCCAGTCTGTTTGCTAGCTTCACAAGTGTTTCCTCTCTTTTTTGCCTGTAATTCTCTATATCCAGCACCACTCTCTTGTAATTCTCTTTATCCTTGTTTACTACAAGGCTTGAAAGGTATTGAAGAGCATCCAGCGTTTCCCCTCTTCTTCCTATAAGTATGCCAATATCCTTTCCTCTGATATTAACATTAAGTGAATCATTCTCTTCCGATATATCAATTTCAGCCTTAACATCCATTTTTTCAAAAATATCGTTAAGGAATTTCCTGACCTTATCTATGCCTGTTTCCTTCAAAGTAGCTCTGATTCTGGCCATCTTGTTGCCTATCAGTCCAAATATTCCCTTATTGCCTTCGTCAAGTACTTCTATTTCAACGCTGTCCTCGTCTGCATTTAATTCCTGCAATGCCAATGAGATTGCTTCCTGTACTGTTTTAGCTGTTTTTTCAACACTATAATCCATTTACTTATTCACAACCTCCTTCTTCTTTATTATATACTTGTTGATGAACATCTGCTGAAACACCTGTATTATATTATTAACAATCCAGTATAAACCTAATCCTGCTGGAACACTGAATGCGAAAAATGCTGTCATCAGAGGCATCATTGTCGACATGCTGTTATTCATGGAGGCAGCCATTTCATTGCCTCCGCTGCTTTGCGTCTGGGAGGTGGAAAATTTTATGGAAATATAAGTAGTAACAGCCGCAAGTATAGGAATTAAAAGCAGTACCCAATACTGACTTGCAAGCGGGCTGCTCATAATCTCCTGAGGATTCCATTTTGGAACGAGTCCAAGATTTAACCCAAGGAAGTTTAAGTTAAGCAGTTCATTTGGTTTGAGATTTTCAGAAACTTCCTTCAGGTACTGTTGATTTTTTGGGTCACTAAAGAAATTAATAATGCTTATATCCCTCAAGTTGCTTATAACCGCTCCATTATGTGCCTTTACAAAATCCAAAAGGCTGTTTATTGTTGCATCTGTCTTGCCAAACATGTACTTTAGCGGACTGGAAATCACATAATACAGTGAAAACAATATGGGCATCTGTATTAATAGTGGAAGACAACCTCCGGCAGGGTTTACATTATTTTCCTGGTAAACCTTCATTAATTCCTGATTCAGCTTTTCCTTGTCGTTTTTATAACGTTTTTGAATCTCCTGTATCAATGGCTGTACTTCCTGGGTTTTTGCCATGGATTGGTATTGCTTGATAGTAAGCGGCAAAAGAATTATTCGTATAAACAATGTAAAAATAATTATGGAAAGACCATAGCTTAAAAAAGCCAGGTTATTGTATATGAAATTCATAAAACTTCCCAAAGGATACGATATAAAATCAAGATTCATCTAAATTTACTCCTTTTCACACTATACCTATTTTACAGGGTCAAAGCCTCCGGGGTGAAAGGGGTGACACTTGAGAAGCCTTTTAACGGATATATAGGTTCCTTTTAACGAACCATACCTGTTAATTGCCTCAACAGCATACTGGGAACATGTAGGATAGAACCTGCAGCTTTTAGCCTTCAATGGGGAAATCCATCTTTGATATGCTATGATAAGCAATATTAACAGCTTTTTCAACAATTCCACTTCTCCTGATCAAACACATCAAGCTTCTTAAATAGAAACTTCATTTCCTTCCTTATCTCCAAAAAGCCGGGAGCCATTTCAGTGCTTCTCGCAACAAAAACAACATCATAACCCCTCTTCAATAATCCTTCAAACAGCCTGTAGCTTTCTCTTATAAGTCGCTTAATCCTGTTCCTTCTGACAGCTTTCCCATATTTTCTGCTGACTGTTATTCCCAAACGGTTAACATCTGAATTATTGGCAAGAATATATAAAACTATAAACTTTCCAACAAAAAATTTACCCTTCTTATAAGCCCGCTGGAATTCGTGATTTTTTTTTAAAGGAACAGTGGCGTTCATTTAATTAATTCAACTCCTGCAACAGCGCATTAAAGAAAAAGACCACATTTATGCGGTCTTACGCTGAAAGAACCTTTCTTCCTTTTAATCTGCGCATTTTTAACACCTTTCTGCCGTTGGCAGTCTTCATTCTCTTCCTGAAGCCATGTTCCTTTTTTCTGTGTCTATTTTTTGGTTGATATGTTCTTAACATTACTTACACCCCCAATCGTATTATGGCGAACATACTTTATTTTAAGCTTGTCAATTGCTACTCAACAGTAAATTACGTCTTTTAAAGACGCCGAATCAATTATATATTAAATTAAAGCCAAATGTCAATAAACACTTGTTGTGGATAAGTATATTTTTTTAATATATTTTTGTGGATATCTTTACTACTTTCATATTGAATATTACCAAAAAGTCTGATATATTATTTTTACTTGTTGATAACCTATGTTTTATAGCACTAAAATGTTGATAACTATTATATTTTACATATTTATTGTTAATAATTTCTATAATTATTAATTTTTGTTTTTATTGGACATCTAGTATTATTTGACTATTATTTACATTTAAAATGTATTTATACGTTATTTATAAAAATTAATTTTTTTTAATATCGCAGGAGGACTTTATATGAATGGCCAATTGCATGATTTATGGAAAAGGACGCTTGATTTGCTTAAAACAGAGCTTACAGAAATTAGCTATAACACTTGGATTGCAACAATTGAACCTATATCCATAAACATGAATACTATAACCTTGGCGGTACCTGGCGAATTTAACAAAGGTATACTTGAGTCGAGGTATTCTTTTTTAATTAAAAATACATTAAAGCAAATAACCTCAAAGGATTATACAATAAACATTCTTTCTCCATCACAGGATAATGCCCGTAAAAATGCATCTTACTCCGAGCCTCTTCCCGGTGACGAGAAATTTGCATCGGTATTAAATCCCAAGTATACTTTCGACACCTTTGTTATAGGTAACGGAAATCGCTTTGCACATGCTGCTTCGCTTGCAGTCGCGGAATCACCTGCAAATGCGTATAATCCTCTTTTTATATACGGAGGTGTTGGTCTTGGAAAGACTCACCTTATGCATGCCATAGGACATTATATACTCAGTCAGAATCCATCCTTGAAGGTGCTTTACGTTTCATCTGAAAAATTTACAAATGAACTTATAAATGCAATCAAGGATGATAAAAATGAAGAATTCAGATATAAATACAGAAGTATAGATATACTGCTTATAGACGACATACAGTTTATCGGAGGGAAAGAAAGAACTCAAGAGGAGTTTTTCCATACTTTTAATGCCCTGTATGAAGCCAACAAACAAATAATCATATCAAGCGATAAGCCTCCAAAGGATATCACAACTCTTGAAGAAAGGCTTCGCTCAAGGTTTGAATGGGGATTGATAGCTGACATTCAGCCGCCCGATCTTGAAACAAGAATTGCCATACTTAGAAAAAAGGCTCAGCTTGAAAGCCTTGACATACCAAATGATGTTATGGTCTTTATTGCGGATAAGATTGCTTCAAATATAAGAGAACTTGAAGGAGCGCTCAATAGAGTTATTGCTTATTCCTCGCTCACTGAAAAAGAAGTGTCTGTTGAAATGGCTGCTGAGGCTCTAAAGGATATTTTGTCAAACAATAAATTGAAGCAAATAAATAGCAATACTATCCAAGAAGCAGTTGCAAGGTATTTTGATTTAAAATTGGACGAGCTTAAGTCTAAGAGGAGGACAAGAGATGTTACTGTTCCAAGGCAAATAGCAATGTATTTATGCAGGGAACTGACTGATATGTCGCTTCCTAAAATTGGCGAGGAATTTGGTGGCAGAGATCATACAACCGTAATTCATGCCTTTGAAAAAATACTGGAAGATATGGAATCAAACCCTGAAATGCGGAGATCGGTAGATGAAATAAAAAGAAATTTACTTGGGAAATAATATTTATCAACATTTTTTGTTTAAATGTGTACAAGATTATGTGGTTAAAATTGACTAACTTAATATATATTCCATGTGTTGAAAAATTAGAACTGATTTTTAACATATTTCCCACAAGCTAAAGCTTTTGCAAAATATAGCTTGTACACATATTTTAACACTATCAACAGCACTTATTACTATTATTACTAAAATAATTATCTAATATAAATTACGATAGGAGGCCTTTTTATGAAGGTTATATGCTCCAAGGATGCATTAATAGAGGGTATTGGAATAGTTCAGAAGGCAGTAACAACCAAAACAACATTGAAAATACTCGAAGGTATATTGCTAGAAGCCTCTGATAGGTTTAAACTAACTGGAAATGATTTAGAAATAGGTATAGAAAGTTATGTGGATGCAGATATAAGGGAACAGGGAAATATTGTATTGAACTCAAAAATGTTCGGCGATATAGTGAGAAGATTGCCCGATTCTGAAGTTTTAATAGAGGTTAAGCAAAACTTCGAGGTCATAATTGAATGCGAGAATTCCCACTTTGAGATAAAAGGGCTTCCTGCTTCAGAATATCCTGCACTTCCTCCCATTAAACGAGAGAATGTTTTTAAAATTAAACAAAAAATAATAAGAGATATGATTAAACAAACAATTTTTGCGGTAAGTATTGACGAGAACAGGCGGATTCTTACAGGATCACTTATAGAATGTGCGGATAATGAAATTTCAATAGTATCAATTGACGGATTCAGGCTTGCCTTGAGAAGATATTTAATATCAAATGATATTCAGGATTTTAATGTAGTTATACCAGGAAAAACTCTTAACGAAATTGTTAAAATACTTCAACCTGTTGAAGATGAAGTTGCGATATATATTTCTGATAATCAGATACTTTTTGAAATGCAAAAATGCAAGGTTGTGTCAAGGTTGCTTGAAGGTGAGTATTTGAATTATAAAAGTATTATACCTCAGGATTTTGAAACCAAATTAAGAGTAGGAACAAAAGAATTGTTAGCAAGCATTGAAAGAGCATCACTCATAACGTCAGAAGAAAAAAAATATCCTGTAAAATTTAGGATAGCGGATGACAAGCTTATAATATCTTCAAATACTGACCTTGGAGCTTCAAGAGATGAAGTTAGAGTTGATATGTATGGAAATAAAATGGAAATTGGGTTTAATCCGAGGTATTTCATAGAAGCTTTAAAAGTAATAGAAGATGAAAATGTTGATATTTTTTTCACATCCAGTATCGGGCCATGTACCATAAAACCTGTAGAAGGCAGTTCATTTGCGTATATGATCCTGCCTGTTAGAATAAAAGGTGAATAGCAGTCAAATATATTAATAACATTTATCATAATATTTATTTATACAAGGACAGTATATACTGTCCTTGAAATGTATATCATATTTTTATGAAAGGTGTAGGTTTATGGAAATAGTTAATATTACAACAGAATACATAAAGCTTGATCAATTGCTGAAGCTGTCGGGTATCACATATAGTGGAGCAGAAGCAAAGGAGATAATTTTGGAAGGCAAGGTCAAGGTTAATGGGTCTGTTGAAATACAAAGAGGAAAAAAGTTAAGAAGCGGTGATATAATAAGCTATAAGGACAGAATAATAAAGATAGAGTAAATTTGGGGGTTTTTGATTGGAAATTAGAAACATTAAGCTTTACAATTTCAGAAATTATAAAGCTTTAGATGAAAAATTTTTCAGTGGATTCAATATAATTTACGGACACAACGGACAAGGAAAAACAAATATTCTTGAAGCTGTTTTTTTATGTGCCTCAGGGCGTTCTCACAGAACAAAGAAGGACAGAGAGCTAGTACTCATAGGTCAAAATAATTATTATATAAAAATTAACTTTGATAGAAGAAAAGCTAACTCTGAGATAGAGATTTCTTATTCAAATGAAGAAAAAAGAAAGATAAAGGTAAACGGTAATACAATAAAAAAGATTGCTGAAATGATTGGAATTTTAAATGTAGTTATTTTTTCTCCTGAAGATTTGCTTGTTATAAAGGAAGGCCCATCAGAAAGAAGAAGATTTTTTGATATAACTTTAAGTCAAATTAAACCTTCATATTTTTATAATCTGCAGCAATATTCAAAAATTTTAATCCAAAGAAATAATCTGCTCAAAGAAATTCAAAACAACATAAGTTTGGAGGATACATTGGAAGTTTGGAATAATCAGCTTGTAAAGACAGGATCCGCAATAATGGCGGAGAGAAAGAAATTTATAGATAAGCTGTCCGAATATGCTGGGAAATATCATGCGAGACTTACAGACGGAAATGAAGAGTTAACATTGAAATATTCTTCTTCAATAAGTACAGATTATTATGATATAGGGAGTATTGAAAAAGCTTTTTATAAAAAAATAGTGAATTTAGAAAAAATAGAAAAAATAAAGGGAATGACACTGTTTGGTCCTCAAAGGGATGATTATGAAATATATATTAACGAAAAGAATGTTAAGACATACGGTTCACAAGGCCAACAAAGAACTGCCGTATTATCTGTAAAGCTTGCAGAAATTGACATAATGAAAGAACAAAGCGGTGAATATCCTATTTTACTTTTAGATGATGTTATGTCTGAACTTGATGTAAAAAGAAGAGAATATTTAATGAAAAACCTTAATGAAATTCAAACCTTTATTACTTGTACAGAAAAAGAAATGTTTGAAGAAATGAAGGAACTGAAAGCAGTATACTATAATGTCGATAACGGGCAAATATATAAATATTGATTCTACTTCAAGAAAAGCTGTTCTTGCAGCAGAATCAATATTAAATTTGCACTGCTTTAGTAATTAAGGTAAAATATATATTGGTCATACAAAAATAGGAGGTAATATAATGTTTCTTCATATAGGAGGAGATGTTGTAATTCCAATAAAGGACGTCATTGCTATATTGGATATAGAATCTACTACAATATCAAAGGATACAAAGGAATTCTTAAAGATTTCAGAGGAAGAGGGTTTTATAGAAAGTATATCCTATGATCTTCCCAAATCTTTCATTATTACAGAGCATGATAAAAAAAGTAAAATTTATTTATCTCCTATATCTTCAGTTACACTTCAAAAGCGTGCCGGATATATTGAAGAGATTTCTAATGTTTAGAAATATAGGAGAAGGAGGAAAGTATGTCTGAAGATACAAATAGTAAAATGTCTTATGATGAGAGTCAAATTCAAGTTTTAGAAGGACTGGAGGCTGTCAGAAAAAGGCCTGGAATGTATATCGGGAGCACCTCTATAAGAGGACTTCATCATCTTGTTTATGAAATAATGGACAATAGCATAGATGAGGCGTTAGCTGGTTATTGTGATGAAATAGAAGTTATAATTAACAAGGATAACACAATTACTAATAAGGATAACGGAAGAGGTATACCTGTTGGCATACACCCAAAAATGGGAATACCTACTGTGGAGGTAGTTCATACAATACTACATGCAGGCGGCAAGTTTGGCGGAGAAGGATATAAAGTATCAGGAGGACTGCACGGTGTTGGTGCATCTGTTGTAAATGCTCTTTCTGAGTTTCTTGAAGTAGAAGTGTCCAGAGATGGGAAAATTTACAAGCAAAGATATGAAAGAGGAAAGCCCGTAACAAGCTTGGAAATAATAGGTGAGTCTGACAGGACCGGTACAAAAACTACATTCAAGCCCGATCCGGAAATATTCGAGGAGACTGTTTTTGATTTTGAAACTCTGCTTACAAGATTCAGGCAAATGGCTTTTTTGAATAAAGGAATCACTATAAGGTTGATAGATGAAAGACCGGAAGAAAGGGTGGTGAAAAATCTTCACTATGAGGGTGGGATAATATCATTTGTTGAATATATGAACAGAAATAAGGAAGTTATACATCCAAGGCCAATTTATTTTGAAAGCGCGAAGGATTCATCATATGTAGAAATTGCCATGCAGTATAATGACAGCTATGTAGAAAACATATACAGCTTTGCCAATAATATTGAGACTACAGAAGGAGGAACTCATCTTACTGGTTTTAAATCAGCCATAACAAAGGTATTCAATGATTATGCAAGAAAGTATAACATAATAAAAGAATCTGATAAGAACCTTATGGGTGAGGATGTCCGAGAAGGAATAACAGCCGTTATAAGTGTAAAATTAAGGGAGCCACAATTTGAAGGACAAACAAAAACAAAGCTTGGAAACAGTGAAATAAGAGGTCTTGTTGAAAACTGTGTTAATGAAAGGCTGGCTGATTTTTTAGAAGAAAATCCATCTGTTGCCAAGGCTATACTTGATAAATGTGTAAACGCAGCAAGAGCTCGGGAAGCGGCAAGAAAAGCCAGAGAATTGACAAGAAGAAAGAGTGCTTTAGAGACAACAACGCTTCCGGGAAAATTAGCAGACTGTTCTGAGAGAGATCCTTCTAAATGCGAAATATATATCGTTGAGGGTGATTCAGCGGGAGGTTCTGCAAAGCAAGGCAGAGACAGAAAGTTTCAAGCTATACTTCCCCTATGGGGAAAAATGCTTAATGTTGAAAAAGCACGGCTGGACAAGGTTTATGAAAATGAGAAGCTCATGCCGGTTATAACTGCTCTAGGTGCAAGTATAGGAGATGATTTTGACATATCAAAGCTTCGTTATCATAAAGTAATTATTATGGCGGATGCAGATGTTGATGGTTCTCACATAAGAACATTGCTTTTGACATTCTTCTATAGGTATATGAAGCCTTTGGTGGAAGAAGGACACATTTATATAGCACAGCCCCCGCTTTTTAAAGTAACAAAGGGAAAGGAAGAATTTTACGCATACAATGAAAAGGAGGTTGAAAAAACTATCAGAGAGAAGAACTGGAGAAAAGAAGATTGTAGTATACAGAGGTTTAAAGGTCTAGGAGAAATGAACCCTGAACAGCTATGGAATACTACAATGAACCCTGATACTCGTGCAATTCTTAAAGTAGAATTAGAAGATGCAGTTGCAGCAGATGAAATTTTCACTATACTTATGGGTGATAAGGTTGAACCTAGAAAAGAATTTATAACAAGTCATGCAAAAATGGTGACAAACCTTGATGTATAGTTGGCTATCTTAAAGAAAAAGTTTTTTTAGAAGTAATATTCAATATTAATTGTCGAAGTTTGAGTAAATGAGTTTTCGCGTTATAATTAATAATATATTCGTTAAATTAAAACATTATAAAAGTGTACTTCTAATATAATCAAATTTAGTATTTAGAGGTACGCTTTTTTTATAGTTTACCTAAAACTAAGAGCCCTCCAATTATAATAAATGCCAAGCCAGAACAGAATTGAATATATTCTGCGGGTAAATATTTATTTATAACAGATCCGGCTAAAACTCCAATAAATGATGAAAGAACCAGAGCGCAGGCTGAACCAATAAAAGTAAACCAAATTGATTTTGACTTTGCAGCAAGCAGCATTGTTGAAAGCTGTGTCTTATCTCCCAACTCAGCGAGAAACACTAGAAAAAAGGCTGTAAATATTGATTTCCACATTGTTCAAGCTCCTTTGATAGAATGACATTATATTTATATTCAACTTAAGAGTAAATATACAAAAATGTTTCACGTGAAACATTGCCTTAAAGTACAAGCTATAAGCGGATTTGAGGTGTATTAATATATTAATATTAAAAATTAATATATTATAAAAGACATTAATTATATCTATTTATTTAATAGAATTGTGATATAATTTACTATATTAAATATGAGTCTAAAAACAGTTTTGAGGAGTGAGGTTTTTGGCAAAAGTAATTGCTATTGCAAATCAAAAAGGTGGTGTGGGTAAAACTACGACATCCGTTAATCTAAGCTCATGTCTTGCGTATAAAGGAAAGAAGGTTTTGGTTGTGGATATTGATCCACAAGGAAATACGACTAGTGGTCTTGGAATTGATAAAAAAACAATAAACAAATCTATATATGATGTTTTAATAAACGATGAAAAGATCGAAAATACATACGTTAATACGGTAGTTGATAACCTGTTGCTAAGCCCTTCAAATATACAATTGGCAGGGGCTGAGGTAGAACTTGTATCAACCATATCCAGAGAAACAAGACTTAAAATGGCATTAGAAGGAATAAGGAACAGCTTTGATTTTATTATAATGGATTGCCCTCCATCTCTTGGACTTTTAACAATTAACTCCCTGACTGCGTCTGATACAGTATTGGTTCCAATACAATGCGAATATTATGCGTTGGAAGGACTTAGCCAGCTTATGAATACTGTTAAATTAGTTCAGAAACACCTTAATCCTCAGCTTGACGTTGAGGGTGTTGTTTTAACAATGTTTGATGCAAGAACCAACCTATCATTACAAGTAGTTGATGAAGTTAAAAAGTACTTTAAAAATAAGGTGTACAGAACGGTTATTCCTAGAAATGTCCGATTAAGCGAAGCACCAAGCTTCGGACTGCCAATAATACTATATGATCCAAAATCAAAGGGATCAGATTGCTATCTTGAGTTGGCCGAAGAAGTAATCGGATATTCTGAGGAGGTAAAACGGGCATGATGAAAAAGGGACTTGGGAAAGGTCTCGGAGCTTTGATAGAGACAGCATCTAGTGAGGATAGGGGTGTTGTAAGGGAACTTAAGATTAATGAAATTGAGCCAAATATAAATCAGCCTAGAAAGTGCTTTGACGATGAAAAACTTTTGCAGTTATCTGAATCAATAAAGCAGCACGGTATTGTGCAGCCAATTATTGTTAAGAAGGAAGATGGCATATATAGAATAATAGCCGGAGAAAGAAGATGGAGAGCGGCAAGAATGGCAGGACTCAGCTCTGTACCTGTTATTGTGAAAGAATTGGAAAACCGGCAGGTTATGGAGATAGCTCTAGTCGAAAACCTTCAGAGAGAAGACCTGAATCCAATAGAAGAGGCAGAAGCTTTTGAAAAACTCATTAAAGAGTTTGATATGACTCAGGAGCAGATATCAAACATTGTTGGAAGGAGCAGATCTGCAGTAGCGAATTCATTAAGGCTGCTAGACCTAAGTGAAAAAATTAAAGCGTACATTATAAACGAACAAATCAGCAGCGGTCATGCACGGGCTCTAATGGCTATTGAAGATAAAGAGCTTCAGCAAAAGGCAGCAGAAGAAGTTATAGCAAGAGGTTTAAACGTTAGAGAAACTGAGAATCTGGTAAAAAAGATTTTATCAAAAAAGATAAAGCAGAAAACAAGAAAAAAAAGCGATGAGTTATTGGAAATTGAGGAAAGCTTAAAAAATATATTCGGAACAAAAGTACAGCTCTTATCAAATAATAAAAAAGGTAAAATAATGATAGAATATTACTCCGACGAAGAATTAGACAGAATTCTGGAATTAATGAAAAATATTGGGAAATTATCGATCTTTTAAAATCCATTTTAAAGGACGATTTGAATACTGGTAATACGTTTATATTATAAAAAGACAAAATAGCTTAAAAAGGAATTTAAGAGCAAATATTCGATTGATTCAACTTGGAAGCCCATTTTCGGAAACTTCGATGAAATCACCAGCACTTTGTCTTGCAATTCCTCACCTGCATCAATATGACATTCTGTCAATTGATGCTCAAAATGCCATCCATGGCATTTTGATATCGGAATTGCAGCAACCTCCGCGAGTGATTTATGTATCTTGTTTGAAGAAAAGCTGTTTTTGAAGTTGAATCAAGAATTAAATAATTGATTATGCCTTATATTTAATTGTTTCACGTGAAACAATCACGTTAAGGCGTTGATATGAGAGGGTTCTAAACACTATACAATTTTTAGGACGTTAATCTTTGTAGCACATAAAGGAGAGTAACTTATGGAGGACTTATTTCTTAATACTTCACCAGAGATTGTTATAGGCTTTGGTATTTGTCTTTTCTTTAATTTAATGCTTTTAATTGCTAATATTTCAAATGCTCGAAAAATTAATAAATTAAAAAGCAAGTATAATAATTTTATGAGCGGAAGCAGTGATAAAAATATTGAACAACTGCTTGAATTATGCCTGGATAAAGTAAGCAATGTCAGCATTAAAAACAGAGAACTTGAAAGCCAGATAAATGATATAAAAAGAAACCTTATAAACTGCATACAGAAAATTGGGGTAGTAAGGTATAATGCCTTTGATAATGTAGGAAGCGACCTCAGTTTTTCTATTGCCATGCTTGATAATAAGGACGATGGGGTAGTATTTAGCGGAATTTACTCCAGAGATAGCTCATCTACATATGCAAAACCTATATTTGGAGGAAAGTCAAAGTATACACTATCGGCGGAAGAAATTCAAGCTCTTGATTATGCTAGAAAAAATAGTAGGGAAAAACTCATAAATGAAAAGTGAGGCTAGTTCTTATGGACAATAGAAAGAAAGAAAAAAGTACAGTATGGGTGTATGCAGTTGTTTTATTTACCAGTGCGTTTGTTGTTTTACTATTAACTGCATACAGTCAAATTAAATTTAATAAAAATATATCTTATTTCAGAAATCAAATATCTATAGGGGAAAAAGAAAAATTAAACTTCCAAACTAATTTAAGCTCTGCTCTTGACGAAAATAAGAAGCTAAGGAATGAGATTATAAAGCTTACAGAAGAGTATGATAATTATAAACAAAATGACGAAATAAGACTTAAAGAGATTGAGAAATTAAAAAAGGAAATAAGTGAAATTAAAAGAAACTTTGAAGGACTTTTGGAAGCGGAAAAAGCTTTCAATGAAGGCGATAAGGTCAAATGCGCCTTAATCCTGCACAAACTTGAAACTAGCTATTTTAACAATAATGCAAGGGAAAAATTTAATGTCCTTAGTGAAAAGTCAATTAATCCGGCTGCATTGGAACTATACATTAATGGCCTTTCAAACTACAAAAGCAACAATTATTCCGTTGCGATCGAAAAGTTTAAGCTGTCTTTAACTTTGACTGATGCTGAATATTTTTCCGACGATTGTCTATACTTTATTGGATATTGTCAGTATAAACTTGGCAGCAATGATGAAGCTAAAAAGACTTTTACCACCCTGCTGGAAAGATATAGTAACAGTTCATATAAAAGAGAAGTTGAGCAGTTGTTGAGAAAATTCTAAATGAATATATCGCAAAAATAATATATAATACTTACCTTTTAATTTTCCATTTAATGTAGTATAATAGTTAAAAAATTTTACAAGGAGATACATATGCTAGACATTAAAATAATAAGGAATAATCCTGAAATATTAAGGAAGGCAATTGCAAACAGAAGAGGTAATTTTGATGTTGAAGCTCTGATAAAGCTTGATGAAAAAAGAAGAGAACTGCTTGTGGTGGTTGAGCAATTAAAAAGCAAGCAAAACAGCGATTCAAAGTTGATTCCTCAATATAAAAAGGAAGGTAAGGATGTTACCTCGCTTATGGAGGAAATGAAGCAGCTATCAGATAAAATCAAGGATCTGGATGCTGAAGTAAAGCAAATTGATGAGGAGATAGATAAGCTTATACTAACCATTCCGAACATACCGAATGATTCTGTACCTGTAGGAAGGAGTGATACAGATAATATTGAGGTTAGAAAATGGGGAGAGCCAAGAAATTTTGATTTCACATCAAAGCCCCATTGGGAAATTGGGGAAGATAAAAATATATTAGACCCTGCAACTGCAGGAAAGGTTACTGGGACAAGGTTTACCTTCTATAAGGGAAAAGGAGCCAGATTGGAGAGGGCCCTTATAAATTTTATGCTTGACCTTCATACAGAAAAGCATGGGTATACAGAAATATTTCCACCCTTTATGGTACATAGGAACAGTATGATTGGCACAGGTCAGCTTCCAAAATTTGAGGAAGATGCCTTTAAAGTTTCAAATACTGAATATTTTTTGATACCGACAGCAGAGGTTCCAGTTACAAACATGTACAGGGAACAAATTCTTGATGCTGAAAGCCTTCCTATATATCACACCGCATATTCAGCATGCTTCAGAGCTGAAGCCGGCTCTGCAGGCAGAGATACCAGAGGCCTTATAAGGCAGCATCAGTTCAATAAGGTTGAGCTTGTGAAATTCACTACTCCCGAGACATCTTATGAAGAACTTGAAAAACTAACAAATGACGCTGAAGAAGTTCTTCAGCTCCTTGGCCTTCCCTATAGGGTGTCAAAGCTTTGTACAGGGGATCTGGGTTTTTCCTCTGCAATGACTTATGATCTAGAGGTGTGGATGCCTAGCTACAACAGATATGTTGAAATATCGTCCTGCAGTAATTTCGAAGCATTTCAGGCAAGGAGAGCGGGAATACGTTTCAGGAGGAGTCCAAAGGACAAGCCGGAATTTGTTCACACCTTGAACGGTTCCGGTGTTGCGGTAGGCAGAACAACAGCATGTATTCTGGAGACTTACCAGCAGAAGGATGGAACAGTTGTTATACCTGAAGTTCTTCGTAAATATATGGGTGGGGTGAGTTCAATATAATTGTAGATAGTAAGCTGAATTCATATCGAAATATATAGTAACAAGATGACAAAAATTTGACCAAGTGCCTTTACAATTTTATTTCATAAAACATATTACACTCAATGTCTAAAACTCTAGCTTTGCCATTTAAATTTCTTTACAAAGCTAGCAAGCTTCGGCTTTGGTGTGCCCAAAATATAGAAGATAAAAGGTGTTGACAATTTGGCCTCCATACTGTAGAATATTATTCGTCGCTTGAAATTTGGCATGGAGAGATGGTCGAGTTGGTTTAAGGCACCGGTCTTGAAAACCGGCGTAGGTGTGAGCCTACCGTGAGTTCGAATCTCACTCTCTCCGCCAAAATAAGTTAGAAAAGGGAAGTTGGAGGTTTAAATTAAGGAAAGCATTAAAGCAATTTCTAATTTAAGCATCCAACCTCTTGCATCTAACCTCATATAAGGAGAAATACCCAAGTAGGCCGAAGGGGACGGTTTGCTAAACCGTTAGTAGGGGCAACTCTAGCCCGGGTTCGAATCCCGGTTTCTCCGCCATATAATTGCACTCCATTTCTGGGGTGCAATTTTTCCATGTATTAAAAAATGATTCTATTTTAAGAATAGCTTTTCTTGGAAGATGTGTGCGAGGAATTGCAAGAAAAGTAGATAGTCATTTCATGGAAGTTTCAAAAATGGGTTCTAGCAGTAGTATCAATTTTAAAAAGGCTGGCAATGACTCCAAAAATAGCAATCATCGAAAATCAACCAGAAATAAACATTAGGCACCTTATTATTTCCGTTTTTTATCTCATGCTGCAATATGTTCTTTGCAGTCATTACCAAGCCCCATATTAATATTTTGCCCTATTCAGAAATAATTATGTTTTTTTAGCCCTTCGTCGCAAGGTACTCTTGACATACTTAAGATCATGCCCTACTTTGCCGGATAGTCTCAGATAGCATAAAGATGAGGGTAAGAAAAATAATTGGAAAAATATCATGGTCATCATATAGTTTATTGGTTCCTGAAAGTAAGGGGTAAACAGCTTTAATACAATTCCCAGAAAAACATTTCCTATAGCTCGACCAATTCCGTTTACCAGATTAGCTATACTGAAGGTTGTTGCCCTGTTTTCCGGCAGATTGGTGTCGGTAATCAAAGCGAGCCAGTTAGGGGTGTTTGCTGACTGTGCTGCTGTAGCACCAATGGCCAGGAAAAACATGAGCAGCATCCACGGATTTAGAACAATTTCACGGATTAAAGCCAGGAATACAACAGCAGCATTACTGCTGTCTGGAATATTTATACCTTTCATAGGAATTATAAACATAGCTATATACAAAGGCATAGCTAAAAAAACGCAAAGAGCCGATAATAATACCCTCCCTTTGTATGAACGTTTTTGAAACAAGTCGCCAAGATAGCCGAAGTATATGGAGGACAGTCCTCCGACCTGGAGCAGTGCATAAAGATAGCCTGCTGCAATAATCGCTGCACCTGTAGCCACTCCCGCATTCTCAAACCTTGATATGTAAAGCGTCGGGAGCCAGATGAGGGTACCTGTTGTAATGTTCATAAAGAAGCCCTGGTAAATCAGCCACTTGTTGCTCTTTTTTTGAAGTATTTCCTTAATGTGTGAAAGCTCGATTGTGTAATTGTATTCATAGCCTTCTTGCACCAAATTCTGCAACTCAGGCTCAGCGCCACCCTTTGGTGGTTCTTTTATGAAGAAGTAAAGGAATATAAAAGCAGCTCCAAGTATTGCTATTACTTCAAAAGGTACGCGCCAGTTTGTAGCTGTAGCAACTATTGAAGCCATGACGGAACCTGCTATGCCGCCAAACCCCTGTGATAAGCCCCAAAGGCTCATAAGCATACCGCGCCATTTTTTGGGAATGTAATCCGTAAGTACACTGAAGCCGATTGATGCAATGCACCCAAGACCGATACCGGTAAAAACCTGATATATAATAAGCTGGAATACATTTGTACAATATGCAGTTAAATACACGGATATAGACCAAACAATTGTTCCAATTATAATAAGCCTCTTTCGCTTACCCTTGTCTGCCAGGTATCCCCAGATAATTGAGGATATTGATGTTACAAGAATATTTGTAGCCGAGACGATACCAAGAATTGCCACATCTATATTCAAGTCTTTTGCTATAGATGAAAAGAGAGGCGGAAAAAGACCAAGGACTGCATTGTCAAGAGAAGCAAGAGCAACGAAAACGAATATGGTATATACTGCATTAATATTATGCTTAGTTATTTTCATCATCATTTCCTTCCACTAAATTTTACCTTATTATATCATAAATATGTTGCATCAAATACATAATCATGATAAAATCATATTAACATAATCAATGATGATTATACCAAGGGCGCTTAACACATTAAAACGTGGGTAAGCGTCTTTTTGTTTGGAGGGGATAGACTATGAACAAAATTAAATTCATTTTGCTGCACTTTGTATTTATCTTAGTATCCGCTGCTTTTTTAACACAGGCTACGTTTATTCCTGTATGGCTTAAACTTCTGATTTACATTCCTGCCATGAGTGTTCTTGCACTTTTCATCGGCAGAAGTATTGACAGACCGTTAAAAGAGCTTCAGGCTACAGTAGCGAAGCTAAAAAAAGAGCTGAAAAGGTTCAATTTCGAATTACAGGTTTCAACGAGCCAGATTGCTTCTGTTTCAGAACAGCTTGCGCTGACACTGGATGAGAACAATAGCTTTGCTCAGCAGCTATATGCAGAAGCAAAGGAAATGAGCCATGTTAATGAAGAAGTGACCAGTAATATAAGTAATACTCTAAAAGGAGTGCGGGATATAATTTCATTGCTTGAAGATGGGAAGAATACATCAAATGAGATGGAGAAAATAAGCATATCCTCCAATGAGGTTATCAAGTCAAGTCTTGAAGAAATAATGGAAATTGTCAATACAATAAACAGCATACAGGAATCATCCCACGGTACCATGAGATATATGGAAAAGCTGAACAGTACCTCAAAGGATATTGTTAATATTCTTGAAACTGTTAATAATATCTCAAAACAGACTCATCTTCTTGCATTGAACGCATCTATAGAGTCAGCACGGGCAGGCGAGGCAGGCAAGGGCTTTGCGGTGGTAGCAGATGAAATAAGAAAGCTCGCTGAAAGCGCTGGAAATGCAGTAAAGGACATAAATGGACTAATCAACACCATACAGCAGGAGGTAAAGAGTGTTTTTGATGTGGTTAAGGAGAACTCTGAGCGTGTGCAAAAGGGTGTAACGCTAACAAAAACAATTGAAGAGAATCTTTCTAAGATCAGTTTTTCATATAATGATGTTCTAAGTATGGTCAAAAAGATAAATAATCTTTCTGAAAAGGAGGTTATGGTTGCCAAAGATGTAAGTAAGGAAGTAGAGGTAGTTGAAAAGGTAGTAAAAATTACTTCTCAGAGTGTTAATGATGTAAAGGAATCTGTACACAAACAAAAGCATAGCATTCAGGAGCTTGCCGATATGGGCATAAGGCTTAATGAGGCTTCACAAAACCTGTCAAAACTCATTGATAATACACAGGTCTCTGTAGTGCATGAAATAAACTCTGAAACCTCGAAGAAAATTGATGATGCAAAGAAAATACTTACCAGCTTGATAAAGGAGAATCACACTCTTTTAAAAATGGATAAGGAAATTCATAAGAAACTGCTCGAAATTCTTTTAAAAGAGTATGACTTCATAGAAGCAGCGTGGACTAATGACAGAAAAGGCCGGTTTATTTGCTCCATACCTGAATCAGGCATTGCCAACGCCAGCGTGAGGGATTGGTTTAAGAGCAGCATTAAAGGTCAGGATTTCATATCTCCAGTTTATATTTCTGCTATAACAAAGAATCCCTGTATTACAATTTCTGTTCCTATAAAGGATGAAAAAGGCGAAGTTGCAGGAGTAATAGGAATTGATGTTAAGCTGAATGAAAAGTAGGAAAAACAAATAGCAGTCAAATTAAATGAAAATACCATTTAATTTGACTGCTTTCTCTAAAATCAAGGTAAGTTTGTATAACCCATCAGGTATCTGTCACATTCACGCGCAGCGCCACGGCCTTCATTTATTGCCCATACAACAAGACTCTGACCCCGTCTCATATCTCCTGCAGCGAATACGCCTTCAACATTTGTGGAGAATTTGCCGTATTCGGATTTTGCATTCGTCCTGGCATCCTGCTCTACGCCAAGCTGCTTTAATAGTGTTTCCTCAGGTCCCAAAAAGCCCATTGCCAGCAGCACAAGCTGAGCGGGATAAACCTTTTCGGTTCCTGGAATCTCCACAGGACCAAAACGTCCGTTTGCATCTTTTTTCCATTCAACCTTAATTGTATGGATTTCTTTCACATTACCGTTTTCGTCTCCGACAAGCTTTTTAGCAGTTATGCAGTATTCACGAGGATCGCGGCCGAATATGGCTATAGCTTCTTCTTGTCCGTAGTCTACCTTAAGTACCTTGGGCCACTGAGGCCAAGGATTGTCAGCAGTTCTCTCAGCTGCTGGCTTGGGCATAATTTCAAGCTGTATAACATTATTGCAGCCATGGCGTATAGAGGTTGCGACACAGTCCGTACCGGTGTCTCCCCCGCCTATGACGATTACATCCTTGCCTTTTGCTGAGATATAGGCTTCATCCTGAAAATTTGAGTCAAGCAGGCTTTTGGTGTTGGCATGCAGGAATTCCATTGCAAAGTGGACGCCTTTCAGGTTCCTGCCCTCAACAGTAAGGTCACGGGGTTTAGTAGCTCCACCGCAGAGAACGATTGCATCAAATTCAGATTTAAGTCTTTCAACGGGGTAATCCTTGCCAATCTGTGTATTTACTATAAATTCAATTCCTTCTGCCTTCATAAGGTCTATACGCTTCAGAACCAGGGACTTATCCAGCTTCATATTGGGTATTCCATACATAAGCAATCCTCCTGGCCTGTCAGCACGTTCGAATACTGTAACATTGTGTCCGGCCTTATTCAGCTGGTCTGCACAAGCAAGTCCTGAGGGGCCTGAGCCAATAACAGCGACCTTTTTGCCTGTCCTTTTCTTTGGAGGGTTTGGAACAATCCAGCCCTCTTCATATGCTTTGTCAATTATAGCACATTCATTTACCTTTATAGTTACCTGCGGTTCGTTTATGCCGAGGGTGCAAGAGCCTTCACAGGGTGCGGGGCATACCCTACCGGTGAACTCCGGAAAATTATTTGTCTTAAGAAGCCTTAGTAATGCTTCCTTCCATAAACCCCTGTATATCAAGTCATTCCATTCGGGTATAAGGTTATTTATCGGACAGCCTGAGGCCATCCCTGCAATTAAAATTCCAGAGTGGCAAAAGGGGATTCCGCAGTCCATGCAGCGTGCACCCTGAGTGCGTTGTTCGTCTTCAGAAAGGTGTAAATGAAACTCCTGCCAGTCTTTTATCCTTTCCTCGGGGGAACGGTCTGCAGGCACCTGTCTTTTATATTCCATAAAGCCTGTTGGTTTACCCATTTTAGTAACCTCCTAGATTTATAATGTAAGGGGACACACCTCTTGCTTTGAAGGTCATCCTTTCTGAGGAATGTCCCCTTTTGATTAAGTAAGGGGACCACCTCTTGCTTTGAGTGTCATACTTTATAAAAAATGTACTCGAATAATTAATTGCCGCCAACTCTCGCCATATCGCGATTATTTTCTTCGAAAGCAGCCATAAGAGCTTCTTCACCTGTCAGACCTGATTGCTGAACACGTTTAATAGCATTTAGCATGCGCTGGTAGTCCTTGGGAATTACCTTTACAAATTTGTTTAAGAACTCAGCCCAATTGGTTAAAATATTTTCTGCCACTGCACTGCCTGTATATTTAAAGTGATTTTCAATCATTTTTCTCACATCTGATATTTCTTCTGGGTCTTTAAGAGACTCCAGCATAACCATTTCCTTGTTGCACCTGACATTGAAGTCCCCTGCCTCATCAAGAACATATGCTATACCGCCCGACATACCTGCTGCAAAATTCCTTCCGGTTGAGCCCAGCACAACAACACGTCCTCCAGTCATATATTCACAGCCGTGATCTCCGACTGCTTCTACCACTGCATGGACACCGCTGTTTCTTACACAGAAGCGTTCACCCGCAGCTCCTCGGATATATGCCTCACCTGAGGTAGCTCCATAAAAGGCTACGTTACCAACAATAATATTCTCTTCAGGTTTGAAGGTTGCTTTACTTGAAGGATAAACAATAATCTTTCCTCCTGAAAGTCCTTTTCCGATGTAATCGTTTGAATCACCTTCCAAAGTGAGCGTTATACCCCTTGGAACAAAAGCTCCGAAGCTTTGTCCGGCTGAACCTGTGAACTTAAGCGATATTGTATCGTCAGGCAAGCCTTTTGCTCCGTATTTCTTTGTAACCTCACTGCCGAGTACTGTGCCGACAACTCTGTTAATGTTGCGTATTGGCAATTGGGCTTTTACTGGTTCTGCATTTTCTAATGCTGGCTTGCATATATCAAGAATCATCTGACAATCAAGGGATTTTTCGATTTCGTGATCCTGTTGCATCTGACAAAATCTGCCTGTTGATTGAGGCACCTGCGGTTTGTAAAGAATACTGGATAGATCCAATTTTGATGCCTTCCAGTGCCTTACTGCTTTTGATACCTCCAGCTTGTCTGTTCTTCCAATCATTTCATCAACAGTTCTGAAACCGAGGGATGCCATGATTTCTCTCATCTCCTGGGCGATAAAATACATAAAATTTACAACATGCTCAGGCTTACCTGTGAATTTTTTTCTCAGCTCAGGATTCTGTGTGGCAACACCTACTGGGCAGGTGTCAAGGTTGCATACTCTCATCATTACACATCCAAGAACAACTAAAGGAGCGGTAGCAAATCCAAACTCTTCTGCTCCAAGGAGAGCGGCAATTGCAACGTCACGGCCGGTCAGCAGCTTTCCGTCGGTTTCAACAACTATGCGGCTTCTTAAATTGTTTAGCAGCAGAGTCTGATGAGTTTCCGCCAGACCAAGCTCCCATGGAAGACCAGCATGCTTAATGCTGGTTCGTGGAGACGCACCTGTTCCGCCATCATAACCGCTTATTAAAACAACATCAGCACGGCCTTTGGCTACCCCGGCAGCAATTGTGCCAACTCCAACCTCAGAAACAAGCTTTACGCTTATTCTTGCGTTCCTGTTGGCATTTTTAAGATCATGAATTAGTTCAGCCAGATCCTCGATTGAGTATATATCATGGTGAGGCGGAGGAGATATAAGGCCTACGCCGGGGGTAGAGTGCCTTGTTTGCGCTACCCATGGATACACCTTTCTTCCGGGAAGCTGTCCTCCTTCTCCGGGCTTCGCACCCTGTGCCATCTTTATCTGAATTTCCTTTGCATTTACCAGGTAGCTGCTGGTAACTCCGAATCTTCCTGATGCCACTTGCTTTATGGCGCTGCAGCGAGAATCCCCATTTTCGTCTGGAATAAACCTTGCAGGGTCTTCGCCGCCCTCACCGGTGTTGCTTTTGCCTCCGATACGATTCATTGCAATGGCGAGGGCTTCATGGGCCTCCTTGCTTATTGAACCATAGGACATTGCACCTGTCTTAAAACGCTTGCAAATGGACTCTACTGATTCAACCTCATCTATAGGAATTGGCGCTGAGCTTGGTATGAAATCCATTAAACCTCTTAATGTGTATAACCTTTGAGTCTGGTCATTAATAAGCTTTGAGTATTCTTTGAACAGTTCATAGTTTCCTGTGCGGCATGCATATTGAAGCTTGTGGATGGTTTCCGGGTTGAACATGTGCTCCTCCCCGTCTTTTCTCCACTGAAAGTCCCCACCAACATCCAAAGTGCTGTCAAAATCCAAACGACCATCAAACGCAGATTGATGCCTTAGCTCTGTCTCCCTGGCTATTTCATCCAAGCCAATGCCTCCAAGCCTTGATGGAGTCCATTTGAAGTATCTGTCTATAACATCCTGATTTAAGCCCACAGCTTCGAATATCTGGGCGCCCTGATAGCTCTGTATTGTTGAAATGCCCATTTTTGAGAGTACCTTGACAACACCTTTTGTAGAAGCCTTCAAGTATTTTTTCACGGCAGTTTTATGGTCTGTGTCTGTTAGCAGGCCCTTGCGTATCATATCATCAATTGTTTCAAAAGCAAGGTATGGGTTTATTGCAGATGCGCCATAACCCAGGAGCAATGCGAAGTGGTGAACTTCTCTGGGCTCACCTGATTCCAGCACTATGCTGAGCTGAGTTCGTGTACATTCGCGTATTGTATGGTGATGAAGTCCTGATACGGCCAGGAGAGCTGGTATGGGAGCATACTCCTCATTAACACCCTTGTCAGACAATATAAGGATATTTGCGCCATTGCCAAACGCTTCGTCCGCAGCTTTAAAAAGGTTATCCAATGCCTTCCTGAGGCCTTCTCCTCCTTCTGCAACCTTATAAAGAATTGGAAGAGTAACAGCTTTAAAGCCAGGCATATTTATGTGTCTTATTTTTTCAAGCTCTGCATTGTCTATTATGGGAGTTTTCAATTTAAGTTGCCTGCAGCTTTCAGGGGTAGGATCAAGCAGACAGCCCTCTGAACCCATATAAGTTTCAGTACCGATTACAATTTCCTCACGCAATGCATCAATAGGCGGGTTGGTTACCTGTGCAAACAGCTGCTTGAAATAGTTATACAGAAGCTGAGGTTTATCTGAAAGAACAGCAAGAGGGGCGTCATTCCCCATAGCTCCTATAGACTCAACACCGTCTTTTGCCATTGGCGCAATAACAGCTCTAATATCCTCATAGGTAAAACCGAAGGCCTTCTGCCTCTGCAATAATGTATTATGTTCTGATTCTTGAACATTAGTAACATCGGGAAGCTTGTCAAGAGTTACCATATACTTATCAAGCCATTCACGGTATGGGTGTTGCTTGGCATATTTATCCTTAATCTCTTCATCAGAGATTATTCTTCCTTCTTCAGTATCTATCAGAAGCATTTTTCCGGGACGCAAACGATCCTTGCAGACTACTTTTTCAGCAGGTATGTCCAGCACACCGACTTCTGATGCTAAAATAACAAGGTCATCCTTTGTGACGTAGTAACGTGACGGCCTAAGTCCATTTCTGTCAAGGACTGCCGCAACCCTGGTGCCATCGGTATAAGCCATGGCAGCGGGCCCGTCCCAGGGTTCTAAAAGACAGCTGTGGTACTCATAAAAGGCTTTTTTTTCGTCACTCATTGATTCATTGTTCGACCAAGGTTCAGGAATCATCATCATTGCTGCATGAGGCATTGAGCGTCCAGAAAGCATGAGAAATTCCAGGCAGTTGTCAAACATTGCTGAATCGCTGCCGTTAGGGTTAATGACAGGGAATGTCTTCTTAATGTCACATCCGAAAACATCTGTTTTAAGCAATGATTGCCTTGCGTACATCCAGTTGACATTACCCCTCAAAGTATTTATTTCACCGTTGTGTATAGTATACCTGTAAGGGTGGGCACGCTCCCAGCTTGGAAAAGTATTGGTGCTGTAACGTGAATGCACCAGGGCTATTGCTGTATCGGCGTCCGGGTCAGAAAGATCCTTGTAAAATTCTCCCACCTGGTCGGAGGTAAGCATTCCTTTAAAAACAATTGTTCTGCATGAGAGGCTGGCAAAATAAAAATAATCGCTGCTGCTTTCATCATGATTTTCAATGGTATTTTCGCATCTTTTACGGATAACATAAAGCTTTCTCTCAAAGGATAAATCATCCTTGATATCTGGGCTTTTACCTATAAAGAGCTGCCGAATAAACGGCATGCTAGCCTTTGCCATTGCTCCGAGGCTTGACGGGTCATTTGGAACCGTTCTCCAGCCAAGCAAAGTCTGGCCTTCCTCTTTTACTATACTCTCAATCCTCTGTTCCACTGTCTTGCGTATTGATTCTTCCCTGGGCAGAAAAACCATGCCAACTCCGTATTCGCCGGGTGAAGGGATTTGTATGCCTATTTGAAGGCATGCTTTTTTAAAAAAGCTATGCGGTATCTGTATAAGTATTCCGGCACCGTCTCCTGTGTTGGACTCTGAACCAGACCCTCCACGATGATTAAGATTCTTCAATGCAGTAAGTGCCTGATCAATAATTGCATGAGACCTTTTGCCTTTTATATTTACCACAAACCCTATACCGCAGGCATCATGCTCAAATTGTGGGTCATAGAGACCCTGCTTTTTGGGTAATCCATTTTTTATCATTTCCATGCAACCTCTCCAAACATTTTTTAATAAAAATAAAAAGCGCACACAAATGACAATAAACTCACCATTGAGTACGCTTTGAAATCTTTAGTAATGCGCCCTTGCATTATCAATATAACCTTAATTTTAAAATATCTAACCCCTTATATTGCTGAACATATGAAATTAGAGCTTAGAATTTAAGTCATTATAACATGTATGAATAGCACATTCAATAGCTTTAATTAAAAAAAATAAAAAAAATGCAATTAGACATACTTCATCTTGCAAAAATAAAGTTTAATAGTTTTGATGACAGAAGCCAAGAACTGTATACTTGTGAAAATAAATTAAATTAAAAACTTCGATGAAATCAACGGTAACTAATCTTGCAATTCCTCCCTCTCATAAATTTAATATCCTGTCACGTGATGCTCAAAATAAATTTCGTGGAATTTTGACGACGGAATTACTGCAAGGCAGGTGAGTGATTATTAAATCTTGTTTCAAGAAAAACTGTTCTTGCATTAGAATCATTTTTGTGAATAAATCAGGCCTTAAAAAGCCAACATAAATTTGAACAAATAACAGGGATATTCCTCGGAAAGGATGACCCGCAAAGCAGGATGCATTCCTGCACATTAAAAGGAGGAAAACATATGTCCAGAACACTAGTGGCAGTTTTTGACAGCTATGAAAGGGCGGAGAATGCTGCAAGCCAGATAAAAAGCAACGGTCTCAGAACGGAAGATATCTCCATAGTTGCAAAACAGGGGGATAAGTATGAGACAAACAATACCAATGACAGGGGAATAACAGCCAGTATGGGAACAATGGGATCCAAGGGCAGGCAGATCAATGACAATATATCTGATGGAGTGGTAACCGGAGGTATTCTTGGAGGTTTGGCAGGGCTTCTTATTGGAGCTGGAAGCATGGCGATACCCGGGTTTGGAATAATCGCTGCAGCAGGTCCCATAACCGGACTTCTATCGGGGGCAGTAACAGGAGGCATTGTAGGGGGACTTATTGATCTTGGAATACCTGAGAACAAGAGCCGTCAGTATGAAACGGATATTAAAGCGGGAAAGATTCTCTTTAGTATGAGAACAGATGAAGATAAGATTGATAAGGTAGCTTCAATATTAAGAGCAAATGGAGCAATAAGTGTAGAAAGCTATTAAAGCATGGAGTAGCTCCTTTTACCAAAGCTTTGTCTAGGATTTATCTAGCATTATTATTGTGCAGGCTTTGCTGGAGGATTTGCAGCCTCATCGACTCCCACAGGTGGCTTGCTTGGCTGGGGCGCAGGAGCGCTGGCTTTCTTGGTGCCTCTGCGTATTTCCTTGCCAAGGGCTTTGTAAATGCTTCTGTGAAGCTTTTCTTCCTTTACAACCTTACCGTCAATTTTAGTGATTTTAAAAGTATCCACCACATATCCTGTCATGGCTTCATGGTCTACCTTCTCAGTACCTGCCGGAAGTGCAGGGTCATCTACATATTTGACCGGAGGAGGCTGAACTGTCTTAATAATCTGAGGTGCACTAAGAACAATTGTCTTTCCGGGGGTCTCGTTCGTACCTTTTATTACAAAATTAATCTGGTTGCCGCTAGTCACCCATCCTTCTATTTTTATAGGCCAATTAGTATTGTTGACGAATTTGAAATCCACATCATTGTATGATACTGCAGCATCCCTGCCAAGAGGAACATAACCTACGGTAAACATATGGTTTGTTCTTTCTTTAATAACAAGGTCAGAAAACAGAACGGCATTATATAATGTAGATGAAACCTGGCAGATACCTCCCCCGATTCCATCCACTATTTTTCCGCCAACATAAGTATGAGCGACTTTGTAGCCTTCGGCTTCAGTGCGCGGACCAACAATTTCATTGAAGGAAAAAACTTCGCCGGAGGCAATAACTGTTCCGTTAATGCGTGAGACTGCAATGCGTATATTCACTCCGCGGTTTGAGTCGTTCTGGTTTGCTGTATAGAACTGTGTGTTCATGGAGCCTAAATTATCTCTGAAAAGATTGGCAGAAGCTATATCTGTAGTTATTTTTGGCTGAACGAATACAACGGGCAGCACAGTCTCATTATTTTCAGACTTTTCCAATTCTGATACTATTGCTTCAAGAGAGGACTTATTAATTTCTCTGCCCACAACATGAGGAATTACGCTTACAATATTATTATCTACATTTATTTTGGCATCAATAGCATCCTGGTGTATTTTCTCATACAGTTCATTTAAGTCAATTTTTTTTGGCTTGGTTATTACTGGCTGTACATCAAAAGTTTTGCTTTCACAATTATCAATGCTTGCTTTTATCTCAGTAAATAATTTATTCATATCTATTGCCTGGCCGCTGCTTCCGGAATGCAGAATTACCTTGTCACTGCCAATATAAAGATCTGGTTGCTTTACATCAATTAAAGTTTTGTTATAAAGCGACCTTATGTATTTCTGCAGCTTTTCGCTGTCAAATGTACATGACACAGTAATATTTCTGCCATCCCTGGAAGCTGCCACAATATCCCAAAGCCTTTGGAAAACATTACCCTTCCTTCCGACTTCAAAAGCGGCATTCATTGCTTCTTCAATATTATAGCGGACATGGATGCTTGAAAAATTGAACTTCTCTGATGCGTTTCCTGATTTTATCATTATCTCGGTACTGCTTGACTTTCTGCAGAATTGCTTCTCGAGAAGAGAATAAAGCTCGTTCCCTGAAAGACCAGACACATCTGATCCGTTAACAGTTACACCCTTATAAACGTTTTCATAGCTTAATACTGTATATGTAAACTGACCTGCAATAGCAAGCATCAGAAGTATAAACGTAATTATGCCTATCGCAGCAATGTTCCGGTAAAAAAAATTCTTTGGCTTCTTTTGTACCTCAGCTTCCATCATATACACTCCAGTGAAGAACTCAATATTAAGCTGTTGATGAGTTCTCAATTCATTATCTCAGTTTTAAAATAAAAACTCAACATATTTTTTCGTGCAAAAAATTAACTTATTTAGAATAAGGTGAATAATAAATTCCTATTGTTCCATACGAAAATTAGCTTTATAATTAGCAGGGGTGAGCTTGGATGAATAAGTTTGATGAACAGGAATTTAAAATACTATGCAAGACATTTAACACAAATGCTGAAGTGAAAGAAGTTGAAATAATAGTAGAAGACAAAGCTTTTTTTGATAAAACCCGAGAAAATATTATAAAAGACAGACGAGGCGAGGTTGTATTTTGCGTCATCAGGCCAAACGGAAGGATTATTACCATAACTTGCGAGGAGTACCCTCAGGGTGTTTACAGGATACCCACAGGAGGTCTGGGCCACAGAGAGGATGTGGTGCACGCTGTAAAACGTGAGGTGATGGAGGAATTGGGTCTTACTGTAGATGTCAAAAAATTCTTAGGCGTTATCAAAATAAGATTCTTATATGATAAGGAACATATTATGTTTTATTCCTACATGTTTCTACTAAAAGAAGTAGGAGGGAGACTCCTCATAGATGCACTTGAAGATGAAGTTAGCGACATACGGGAGGTTAATTGTAATCAACTGTATGAGATGGCAGAATCCTTATTAGATATTGGAGGAAAATGGAAGGATTGGGGTAAATTCAGGTATGTTTCCACAATGGCTGTATATGAAAAATTACAAATGACTGAAGAAAAAAGGGTATAAGACTTGTGAATTCTGTCCATACTCTCCTATAAATTATGAGGAGGGATTTTCAGTGTACGCAGGCTCCTATAAAAGTGAAAATATAAGGTTGGAAAAGCCCAAGAGAGAAACATGGTTCTCAAAACTGATACCTGTTAAGGGAAATACCAGTGTTACCGCCGTTGATGATTCAGAGGAAATAAGACAATTGCTGGAATACATTAACGTTACCAGAACCGAGTGGTCCGCTGCGGTAAAAAACTTCGAATTTGCGGAATCCGAGGAAATTGTAGATTACTATACATATAAAATCAAAGCCTATGAAGTTATGTACGAATACCTTATTAAGCAGGCAAAAGAAAAAGGCATCAGATTTGTCTGAAAAATGTTCTAGTTATTTGCACCCTGCATATATTTCTATATGGACAACATATGTGTATGTTAGGGGATGATTTGCTGTGTCACCGGCAAAAGTTGTTTTTAAGCTTATTTATAATACCCTTTTGGGGTGTATGGCTCTGATAACCATTAATATTATAGGAAATTTGTTTGGTTTTGAGATTGCGTTTAATTTTTTTACGGCTTTTATTGTAGGCTCTCTGGGGATACCTGGAGTGGTTTTGGTTATAGTGCTTCAAGCTATGTTCAAATAGCCGCAAACGGCTAATGTATACAAAGAACATTGTCAAATTCATCTGTTCTTCAAATACAGCCTTCTGTCCCATCCTTACTTGACAAAAAATAAACAAACTATTATACTTGAATGTGGGTAAACTATATCAAGCTCACCTGGTTAATCGTGTAATTATACTGAATAACCAATATAATTTTTAAAAGAATCTAAAGAGGGGGTTTTGTCGCATGGGCAAGGTTGTTGAAATCAGATGGCATGGACGTGGCGGACAGGGTGCTAAAACCGCATCATTGTTGCTTGCCGACGCAGCGTTCAATACCGGAAAATACATTCAGGGCTTTCCTGAGTATGGCCCGGAAAGAATGGGAGCGCCGATTACAGCGTATAACAGAATCAGTGATGAAAAGCTGACTATTCACAGTAATATCTATGAACCAAATTATGTGGTTGTAGTAGATGATACTCTTTTGGCTTCAGTTGATGTAACTGCAGGCCTGAAAGAGGATGGAGCAATTATTATAAATACCACAAAATCACCGGAAGATGTTAGACCTTTGCTTAAGGGCTATAAAGGAAAGGTTTGCACAATAGACGCAAGAACCATATCCATTGAAACTCTGGGTAAATACTTCCCCAACACTCCTATGCTCGGAGCTGTTGTAAAAGTGAGTCAGGTAATGGAAGAGAAAGAGTTCCTACATGACATGGTTGAGTCCTTCAAACATAAGTTTGCAAAGAAGCCTGAAGTTGTAGAAGGAAATATCAAGGCTCTTGAAAGGTCAATGCAGGAGGTGAAAGGTTTATGAGCAGCAAAAAGGAATTGAAAACTATAGCTCCTGATGTAAAATGGCAGGATATAACCGAAGGCGGTGTTATGCCGTACGCCGGCAATGCGGAGCTTTTCAAGACAGGTGACTGGCGTTCAATGAGGCCGGTCTGGCTTCAGGAAAAGTGCAAGCAGTGCCTGCTTTGCTATCCTGTATGTCCTGATACGTCAATTCTTATTGATGAGAGCGGAAAGAGAACTGATTTTGATTTTGACCACTGCAAAGGCTGCGGCGTATGTGTGAAGGTTTGCCCCTTCAAGGCCATCGACTTTGTAGAGGAAGGAAAGTAAAGGGGGGAATTCAAAATGGCTATCAGAGAAAGAATGAGTGGTAACGAAGCAATGGCTGTTGCCATGAAACAGATAAATCCGGATGTTGTTGCAGCATTCCCTATAACTCCATCAACAGAGGTTCCTCAGTATTTTTCACAGTTTGTAGCAGATGGTGTTGTAGATACAGAGTTTGTTGCAGTTGAATCAGAACACAGCGCCATGTCAGCTTGCGTTGGCGCGCAGGCAGCAGGGGGAAGGGCTATGACCGCTACCTCGGCAAACGGTCTCGCTCTTATGTGGGAAGTCCTTTATATAGCGGCATGCTCAAGACTTCCCATTGTGCTGGCATGTGTAAACAGAACACTTTCAGGTCCTTTGAACATACACAATGACCACAGTGATTCCATGGGAGCAAGGGATTCAGGCTGGATACAGCTTTATGCAGAGAATAACCAGGAAGCTTACGACAATCTCCTTATGGCTAACAGAATAGGAGAGCATCCTGATGTTATGCTTCCTGTCATGGTTTGCCAGGATGGCTTTATTACATCACACAAAATTGAAAACATTGAGCTTCTGGAAGATGACAAGGTGAAGGCTTTCGTTGGCGAATACAATCCAAAGTACAAGCTGCTGGACAAGAATAATCCCATATCTGTCGGACCTCTTGACCTTCAGGCTCATTGCTTCGAGCACAAGAGACAGCAGGCTCAGGCTATGATGAATGCCAAGAAGGTAATACTCGAGGTTTCAGAAGAATTCTACAAGCTTACAGGCAGAAAGTATGGTCTTTTTGAAGAATACAAAACTGACGATGCCGATGTTGTTGCTGTTATCCTTAACTCAACAGCAGGAACTGCCAAATATGTTGTTGACCAGTACAGGGCTCAGGGTAAAAAGGTGGGGTTAATAAAACCAAGAGTTTTCAGGCCTTTCCCTGTTGATGAAATCGCAGCTGCTCTTTCCAGGTTCAAGGCTGTTGCAGTAATGGACAAGGCTGACAGCTTCAATGCTGCCGGCGGACCTCTCTTTACTGAAATTACAAGCGCTATGTTTGCAAAAGGTGTATTTGGTCCCAAGGTTATCAACTACATTTACGGTCTTGGAGGAAGAGACGTTAAGTGCAGTGACATTGAGGTTGTTTACGATAAATTACTTGACATTGCTTGCACAGGTAAGGTTGACTCAGTTTACAACTACCTGGGCGTCAGAGAATAGGAGGTGCGATAATGGCTTATAATTTGAAGGAAGTTGCTAAAAAACCGGAAAGGTTTACCGGTGGTCATAGAATGTGTGCCGGATGCGGCGCGCCGGTGGTAGTGAGGCAGATACTGAGGGCTTTGAAGCCAGAGGATCATGCTGTAATCGGTGCTGCTACAGGTTGTCTTGAGGTGTCATCCTACCTTTATCCCTACACGGCATGGAAGGATTCATTTATTCACAACGCTTTTGAAAACGTTGGTGCCTCTGTATCGGGAGCTGAAGCTGCGTATGTGGCTATGAAGAGAAAAGGAAAGATACAGGGAGAAACCAAGTTTATTGCCTTCGGCGGTGACGGAGGAACTTATGATATAGGCTTCCAGGCACTTTCAGGCGCTATGGAAAGAGGTCATGACATGGTTTATGTTTGCTATGATAACGGAGCATACATGAATACGGGCATTCAGAGATCTTCAGCCACTCCGAAGTATGCGGACACTACAACTTCACCAGCGGGCAAAAAGATTCCAGGTAAAATGCAGGTAAGAAAAGACCTGACGGAGGTTATGGCAAGCCACCACATTCCATACGTTTGTCAGACGGCAGCAGTAGGCAACATGAAGGACCTTTATGAAAAGGCTGAAAAGGCCATCTATACCAAGGGCGCCGCATTCATGAACGTTTTGGCTCCATGTCCAAGAGGCTGGCAGTACAATACTCCGGATCTTATGGAACTGAACAAGCTGGCGGTTGAGACTTGCTTCTGGCCCTTGTATGAAGTAATCGACGGCAAATACATTATCAACTACAAGCCTAAGAACAAGCTTCCTGTAAAGGACTTCCTCAAGGTGCAGGGAAGGTTCAAGCATATCTTCAAGGCTGGAAATGAGTTTATGATAGAAGAGATTCAGGCAGAGGTTGACAAGAGATGGGAAGCTCTCCTGAAGCTTGCGGGAGAAGAAGCATAGCAGAATAAAAAGGCCTGGCTAACCGCCAGGCCTTTATTTCTAAAAATAGAAAAGGGGCATGTGCCCTTTAGGCAGCATGCCTCTTTTGGCGGGATTAATTGCTGCGAATCATTTCTGCAGGCTTTTTGGCACCTTTGGCTGATACATCCATAATACAGAAGCAGAATTAGCTGTTACAACTGAAATTAGTGCGAGGATCGATGATAGTGTAAATAAAGCTTTCCTCCTAAACATATATGCCCTCCTTTCCTTCGCCAGATTAACCTTCTTTTTGTTCGCTTATATGATTTATTAGCCTTTTAAGCTCATCGTGCGCAACTGTATATTTTTGTTCGCAAATCAGGGATGATATAAATTGAAGGCTCTGAACAAGCTCATTATTGTTCAGGTTGTTTTTTGTTTTATAGTATTCACTGATGTTTCTTATTGCGATGGAAAGTATTATTGTTACAAAAAGAGTTAAATAAATATTAAACCGTTCAAATGTAAATGAGGAGGTATTTATACTTGAAGACTTAAAGAAAATAATATCCGACATCAGCACCGCTATAAAGATTAGAGTGCCAATGGAAATAAAATACACAAATAGCTGAATATAATATTCACGCTTCTTTATATTTAATGTATTTAAGTCTATTACCTTCAAGTTAAAGCGTATAGATAAATAAATCAAAATGATTTCAATTATTCTTTCAGGTAAATTCAATAAAAATCTAGTCAAATCGCTTTGGTATGCATCAGATAAAGTAAGACCGGTAATTGCCATAGTAGTACTCAGAGCAACTATCTGTATTATTACCATAAATAAAAAGCCAAAAATCGACGCTATTATAGACTCATAAAACTTAAAGCCGAGAAGTAAAATATACAGCAGGCAAAATATTATGAAGGAAATTATAAAGTTTTCAATAACATTTTCCACCAATCTTCTAATAAAAAAGCATGCAATTAAATAAATCAGAGAAAATATAAAGATTTTGACAAGACTCCTCACTCTACCTGATAACAACTGATTTATTTTTCCAATGGCAATTATACCAAATAAAATTATTGCAATGGATTCTGGAAAACTAACAAATATTAAGCTTGAAATGGTTATTTGATCCATTAGCGTTTAACACACCCTTTACAATAAAAACTAAATTATTTCACATATTTGAAAATAAAACATCATCCATTCTTCAATGCGCTAACAAAAGTCTCAATCATAAGCCTTAGGGATTCTGGATTTATTTTTCTATGCTGAGCTTCCATGGCAAGCTTTATATATGGAATACTGTCCTCTTGTACAATCCAGTTTTTAATATCTTCACTCATACTGGTAAAGTACAGAAAATCCTTGTTGAATTGATCTGTACTGTATGATGCAATGCTTTCCTGGTATTTTTTTCTTTCCAGCTCCAGAGTTTCTTTCGTATTAAACATGTACCAGAAATCCGGAGTAACACGCGCATATTTGCTAAGGATATTTATTGTTCCTGGAAAAGGCTCTATATCGCCATTGATATAGCTTCTTATCTGATTGGGGTTTATGGTATAGCCTGTTTTTTCATATATGTCCTTCGACAGTTCTTCCACTCCCATTTCACCCATGATAAGGTTAAGGTTGCTGATAAAAACGGTCAGATCAAATATCCTGCCTGGAACAAACTCATCATCAAGATAGCCTGATGCCTTCATCAGATCTTCATAAGGGTAGTCGTATACCTTTGATATAAGCCTTAACGTATCCGGCTGAGGCTTTGAATCCCTGCCTGTACGGGGGTCTGTACCTTTTTCAAGAATACTCAAATATGAGTAGCTTATTCCCAAGCGTTTAGCGGCTTCACGGACAGACCATTTTTTACTGCGTCTAATCTGGCGGAAAAGCTGTCCAAGATTGTTCATTGATCCTCCCTACCATATTACACTTAAACTTAAAAAACTATTTATGTATATTATTTTACTATAAATGCCAAAATTTGCATAGGTAATTTTATAGTGCATAATGAACAAATTTATTGTCCGATATTGTGCAATACTAACAATAAAACAATCAACATATTTTTTAAATATTAAAGCATTAAATATATTACATGGAAAGAGTTATTGGACAAAGGCCATTTCACTGAAACTCTGTATTTAATAAGCATATAATTCTATCTGATTACCCCAAAGCATATAATAACAAAGCAAGAGTACATATCCGGAGGTTTGTTATGCAGGAGATGGACAGACAAATACTTTCCTCCTACGGCATTGACGCAAAAAGCATTTACCCATTTAGAGAAGGCTATGTCATAAACTCGGGCAATGCAAAAGTATTTGTTAAAAAAAGTGAGCAGACTAAAGAACGCATCCTTTTTATACATAGTGTGAAGGAGCATTTAATTAATAAGGGCTTTAACAGACTTGACAGGTTTTTGTGTGCAGAAGATGGAAACCCATATGTAAATTATGAAGGCTCAATCTATACTGCCGTTAAATTTATTGACGGCTCAGAATGTAATTTTGACGTCAGACGAGAAATGGCAGCGGCGGCGAGGTCTTTGGCAGAGATTCACAAGCTGTCCAATGGATATGAACCTCCTAAGGAATGCCAGCCCAGAAATGACCTGGGTAAAATTCCGGCATATTTTTCTAAAAGACTCGAGGAAATAAAAAGATTTAAAAGAGTAGCAAGAAGGGGAAAAAATAAATTTGATTATATGTTTCTTGAACAAGTGGATTATTTTCTTGAGCTGGGCCAGAGCACAGTGGACGTCATGCCATTGGATACATACAACAAGCTTGTAGATAATGCGAGGCAGGCAGGCTCCTTTTGTCATCATGACTTTACACACCATAATCTTATAGTCAAAAGCGGAGATATATTCGTAACAAATTTTGACTTCTGCTGCCTTGAGCTTAAGGTTTACGACATAACAAATCTGTTAAGAAGGAAGATGAGAAAATGCTGCTGGGATATAAGTGAAGCCAGGCTGATTTTGGATGAGTACAGAAAAATAGAGCCTATAAACGAGGCTGAATTCACCATGCTCAAGCTTATGCTCCAATTCCCCCAAAAGCTCTGGAGGGTGGCTAACAAGTATTATAACAGCAAACGAAGCTGGTCTGAAAAAAATTACCTATGCAAGCTTCAAGAGGTTATAGATGAAAAAGAATGCCACAGAGAGTTTATAAACAGGTTTGATGAGCTTTTATAATCAAAAGAGGCCTGATATTCTTCCCTGGTCATCAATATCTATTTTTTCTGCAGCGGGAACCTTCGGTAGCCCTGGCATAGTCATAATTTCACCTGTAATTGCTACTATGAAGCCGGCACCTGCTGATAGCCTGATTTCCCTTACGTTGATATAAAAGTTTTCGGGTCGTCCCAGAAGGGATGGATTATCGGAGAGGGAGTATTGAGTCTTGGCCATGCAAATGGGAAGCTTGTCATTTCCCATTTCCTCTATTTTGCTTATGGACTTTTCTGCGGAAGAGGTGTAGGTAACTCCTGCCGCGCCATATATTTCAGCTGCTATACATTCTATTTTTTGCTTTATGGGGAGGTTTTCGCTGTACAAGGGTTTAAAATTGCTCTTGGAAGTTTCTACAACCCTAACAAGAGTTTCCGCCAGTTCTATGCCTCCCTGGCCGCCTTTTGAGAATACTTCAGAGAAGGCAACTTCAACTCCTGCAGCCTTGCATTTGCTCTTTACAAAATTTACCTCTGCCTGGCCATCGGTATCAAAATGATTAATGGCTACTACAACAGGAATTCCAAACTTCCTAAGGTTTTCTATATGCTTTTCCAGGTTGACAATACCCTTTTCCAGAGCCTCAAGATTTTCAAATTTTAAGCTGTCCTTATGTACCCCCCCGTTATATTTAAGGGCCCTGATTGTTGCAACAAGAACTGCTGCAGCGGGAGAGAAGCCTCCAAATCTGCATTTAATGTCAAAAAACTTTTCCGCACCTAGATCGGCTCCAAAGCCTGCTTCGGTTATTACATAATCTGCAAGCTTTAATGCGTACTTTGTAGCTATTATACTGTTGCAGCCATGCGCTATGTTTGCAAAAGGTCCTCCATGCATAAGCGCCGGAGTGTTTTCAAGGGTCTGCACAAGGTTGGGCTTAATAGCATCCTTAAGCAGCAGCGTCATAGCTCCATCAACCTTAAGGTCTTTGGCGGTTACAGGTGTGCCTGAGTAGGTATATCCCACGATTATTTTTCCAAGCCTGGCTTTCAAATCCATCAGATCTGAAGCTAAACATAAAATAGCCATAACTTCTGACGCCACTGTTATAAGAAAACCATCTTCACGCGGTGTGCCGTTTGATTTTCCTCCAAGACCAACCACGATGTTCCTTAGAGCTCTGTCGTTCATATCCATGGCCCTCTTCCATACAATCTGCCGTGGGTCTATACCAAGCTGGTTTCCCTGCTGAATATGGTTGTCAATTGCTGCTGACAGCAGGTTGTTGGCTGATGTTATAGCATGCATGTCCCCGGTAAAGTGCAGGTTTATATCCTCCATTGGAACTACCTGAGCATATCCTCCTCCTGCAGCGCCTCCTTTTACACCCATAACCGGTCCGAGAGATGGTTCCCTAAGCGCAATGATTGTGTTTTTTCCAATTCTGGACATTGCTTGCCCAAGGCCGACAGTTGTGGTTGTTTTACCTTCTCCGGCGGGAGTAGGGTTTATTGCTGTGACTAGAATAAGCTTTCCGTCCTTGTTGCTCTTGATTCTTTCCCAAAGAGATGCGGCAAGCTTGGCTTTATATTTTCCGTAATGCTCTAATTCATCCTCAGATATTCCGAGCTTTAGGGCAATGCTGTTTATTGTCTGCATCTTGCATGCTTGAGCTATTTCGATGTCTGTAAGCATAGGAATATTCCTCCCGGTGCATGTATTTTTGTATATTGCAAATTAATTTAAAGCAATATCATTAAAGCGGTTCATCTTCTTTTTGATTATATCCTTATAGTGGCTTCAATTTCAACAGTAATTTTGCTAATATAGAATCAGAATCATGCTCAACACAAAATTAATTTGCAGGGCATAATATACTACAAGAAATAAATTTGGCGGGTGGTATTATGGGAAAGTTTAAAATAGGCGATATTGTTGCAAGAAAATCCTACGGGTGCGATATTTTATTTAAAGTTACAGAAATGCGCAGGGTAGGAGAGGAAAATATCGCAGTACTTAAGGGAATTGATTACAGAATTGAAGCAGATGCACCTGAAACAGACCTTGTTCTGCAGTCAAAAGAAGATACAGTAAAAAGGCATGCAGCCATAAGTTTATGAAACAAACTTGACAAAATGATGTGCGGTATAAAAATAGCCAATATAAGAGGATGTAAAAAATTTTATGTATGAATTACAAACTGATCTCCTTCTTGGCAAGAATTAGAAACAATGATTGTTGAGGAGGAGATGCTTATGTCACCAATAATTATTAATAATTATTACTATAGTTTCGCACTTTGAAAACCACATACTTCCAAAGACAATATTACCATGGACAGGAGTGTAATAAAAGAGGAACATAGAAAATAAAAAAGTGAGGTCCAGTCACCCATGTATATCTATGTTCCCCTTGAACTACT
>JAOACY010000081.1 GCA_026417615.1 Clostridia bacterium | reverse complement strand
ATGTATAAAGCTTAAGAAAATTGGCAATACTGTAAAATGTAAAGGCAAAACAGAGCAATGTTCTGTTAACCTTTGTAACTTTAAATCACTTGCCTAAGAAGGATTAAGGAAATTCCCATACACAGAATTATTTACACTCCCAAGTTATATAACCACCATTAAAAATATTATCTTGCAAGCCAACCGCCATCCACGGCAATAGTATAGCCATTAACATAATCAGAAGCAGAAGAAGCCAGGAATACTACAGGCCCCATGAGATCTTCAGGCAAACCCCATCTTCCGGCAGGTATTCTGTCAAGAATAGCTTTGTTGCGCTCTTCGTCTGAGCGTAATGCAGCCGTGTTGTTTGTGGCCATATAGCCTGGCGCTATTGCATTTGCATTTATGCCATGCTTTGCCCACTCATTGGCCATAAGCCTTGTAATGCCCATTACGCCGCTTTTGCTGGCGGTATACGATGGTACCCTGATGCCCCCTTGGAACGAAAGCATGGAAGCGACATTAATAATCTTTCCCCCGGTTCCCTGCTTTATGTACTGCCTTGCAACAGCCTGGGAAAAGAAGAATACTGTTTTAATGTTAATGTTCATCACGTCATCCCAGTCTTTTTCAGTAAAGTTAATTGCGTCTTCCCTTCTTATTATGCCAGCATTGTTAACTAGGATATCTACCTTGCCGAAGGATTCAATGGTTTTTTCCACTATATCCTGTATCGGCTCAATGCTAATAAGGTTTGCAATAAAACCGAGGAAATTTCTTCCCATATCTTCAACTTTTCCTTTGGTTTCATCCATATTAATATAGTCAACGCCAACTATGTCAGCCCCTGCATCTGCCAGAGCCAGAGCCATACCCTGACCCAGGCCGGTGCTGGCTCCAGTAACAATTGCAATCTTCCCGTCAAGCTTGAATTTGTCCAGTATCATAACTTACCGCCCCCTTATTTTATTTCCTTCATGGAAACTGCATCTATGTCGGTGAATACCTGATTTTCTCCTGCCATACTCCATATAAAGCTATAATTCGTTGTGCCGCAGCCTGAATGTATGGACCAGCTCGGAGATATAACCGCCTGCTCGTTTCTTATTACTATATGCCTTGTTTCTGTAGGTTCTCCCATGTAGTGAAACACAACAGCATCCTGGGGCAAATCAAAGTAAAGATAAACTTCCATCCTCCTGTCATGAGTATGACAGGGCATTGTGTTCCAGACGCTCCCGGGCTCAAGTATGGTCATACCCATGACAAGCTGGCAGCTTTTCACGCCCTGCGGATGGATATACTTGTATATGGTTCTTTGGTTAGCTTCGTTCTGACTCCCCAATTTTACCGGTTCTGATTTCCTTATCTCGATCTTTTCAATGGGTAAGCTCTCATGAGCGGGTGTACTGCTAAAATAGAATTTAGAAGGATTATCAGGATCTTCACTTATAAATTCAATTTCCTTTGACCCCATGCCAATATAAAGACCGTCCCTGGTGTCAAGGTCATGCCTCACTCCGTCAACCACAACTGCTCCTTTACTACCAATATTTATGATTCCCATTTCTCTTCTCTCAAGAAAGTATTGAGCTTTAAGCTCTTTTCCCACATCAAGTAGAATCGGTCTCACCGGGCATACACTTCCCGTTATAATCCTGTCAACGTGGCTGTATACTGTCTTTGTTTCTCCAGGCACAAAAAGTCCGTCAATTAAAAATTCTTCACGCAATCTTTCAGTATGATATGTCTTTACATCCTTAGGATTAACAGCATATCTTATTTCCATAATATTTCATTCCTTTCTTTATATTTTTATAAAATTACATTATTTTGAATATTTCATCTTACCTGATTACTCGGGCTCCAGCACCCTTCATGACACCTTCCACTTCCGTTAGGCTTGCCATTGAAGTATCACCGGGTGTGGTCATCGCGAGCGCCCCATGCGCTGCACCATAGTTTACAGCTTTTAGGGCATCTCCTGTAGTCATCAGCCCGTACACCAGCCCTGATGCAAAGCTGTCTCCCCCTCCAACCCTGTCTAAAATTTCAAGGTTAGGATAGTCCTTGGCCTTATAAACTTTTCCCTCTGCCCAGCATATAGCGCTCCAGTCATTTATAGTAGCAGTTTTTACAGTCCTCAATGTTGTAGCCACAACTTTAAAATTGGGATATGCCTTTACAACTTCATTTATCATTGCTTTATAGCCTTCAATGTTTAATTCCTTGAGGTTTTGGTCATTACCCTCTATTTCAAAACCAAGGCAAGCTGTAAAATCTTCTTCATTTCCTATCATGACGTCGATATATTTTGCTATTTCCTTGTTGACCTCCTGAGCTCTTTTCTTTCCGCCTATATGGCTCCACAATGAAGGTCTGTAATTAAGATCGAAGGATACAATAGTACCATGCTTCTTTGCTGTAAGTACCGCCTCCAATACCACCTCAGGCGTTGTATCTGAAAGCGCCGCGAATATCCCGCCCGTATGGAACCATCTTGTTCCAAGGTTTCCAAATATGTATTCCCAGTCAATATCGCCCTTCTTAAGTTGGGATGCGGCAGTATTTGCCCTGTCTGAAACCCCGAGCGCACCCCTTATCCCAAAGCCTCTCTCGGTAAAATTCAAGCCATTTCTGACTTTTCTTCCTATTCCGTCATAAGGAACCCATTTTATAAGTGAAGTATCAACACCGCCTTGCATAATGAAGTCCTCAATCAGTCTGCCCACTTCATTGTCAGCAAGTGATGTTACTACGGCACATTTCATTCCAAAGCACTTTCTAAGGCCTCTTGATACATTATACTCTCCACCGCCTTCCCAAACCCTAAATTCCCTGGCACTCCTTATCCTTCCTTCTCCAGGGTCAAGCCTCAGCATAATTTCTCCAAGGGAAATACAGTCATATGTGCAGCTGTCTTTGGGTTTTATGTTTAAAAAAGACATTTTCTAACCTCCTCTTGCGTCTTTAATTTTTTTAATAAATTCCTTACCAATTTTGGTTATTGAAGCATAGTCGCCATTCTTAACACCAGCTGTAAGATTTCCTCCTACTCCTACCGCTGCAGCTCCCGACTTTATCCAATCTCCCACATTTTCAAGACTTACTCCGCCTGTTGGCATCAATTCAACCTGGGGCAGAGGCCCTTTAATTGCCTTTATTATTGCTGGTCCGAATAATTCTCCCGGAAATATCTTTACCATATCTGCCCCAGCCTCCATACACTCCACAACTTCCTTAATTGTCATTGCACCCGGCATGCATGCAATCTGATACCTGTTGCACAGCCTGACAGTCTCTGTGTTAAGGCACGGGCTGACAACATAATTGGCTCCCGAAAGTATTGCAGCCCTAGCAGTTTCAGGGTCAAGCACTGTTCCAGCGCCTATAACTATCTCTCCTTGCTTATACCTTAATGCAAGTTCTTTGATGACTTCATTTGCGTCCGGAACTGTGAATGTAATCTCTATAGCGGCTATCCCCCCTTCAGTGCAGGCTTGTGTAATCTTTACGGCCTGCTCTGGATTTTCAGCCCTGACAACTGCCACCAGCCCTCCCTGCTTAATCCTTGAAATGACCTGTTCCTTCTTCATGGTTAATTCTCCTCGATTCATCTTAAAATATCATCGTGTTTCATATAATAAAACACAGTTTCGATTTTTAATAAAAAATTAAAATGCCGGATACACTGGGTTAGTATAGCCCATCCTCCGTGATATGCCTTCTGCAGCTTCCTTTACATATTTGCCTATTTCATCATCACGCTCCTTAGAGATTATTTTTTTATCTCCTGCTGTACTCACGGAAGCAATTATTCTGCCTGTATAATCATACACTGGAGCCGCAATGCATCTTACTCCTTCATCATGTTCCTCGTCATCCACAGCATATCCTTTTTTGCGAACCAAATCAACAGACTTAAGTAAATCAGCCTTATTGAGGATAGTATTTTGGGTGTAAGGATAAAAGTCCGTCTGATCAGCAAGCTTGTTCAGATCGCTTTCATTTAACCCTGCCATCAAGGCTTTTCCAAGTGCGGAACAGTAAGCAGGAATACGTCTGCCAATCTGAGAATATAGCCTTATGCTGCTAAGTGCTTCAATTTTCTCTATGTATATAGCATCAGTACCATTCAATATTGCAAGATGTGCAGGCTGCCCGACTGTTTCCACTAGCTTGCGCAAGAATGGCTGAGCCTCAGTTTTTAGCTCAATCTTGTTAAGATAAATGCTGCTGACCTCCACGAACTTCAATCCAAGCCTGTAGCTGCCATTTTGAGGCTCTCTTTCTATATAGCCTCTTTCAGCCAGAGTATTGAGAAGCCTGTGTGCCGTGCTTTTATGAAGCCCAGTCCTGTTGCCTATCTCTGTCACTCCTAGACCTTGCCTCTCCATAGAAAGTATTTCTATTATGTCCAGTGCTCGGTTAATTGTTTGAACACCTTTGTCTGTCATTTTCTCCTCTGTTTCAACATAAGAAACTTAGTTTTAAATATTATAACACATTAATCCTATCATGGCAATTTGATGAGAATGTTTTTTAATTGTATTTTTGATTCTACCGCAAAAACCGGTTAACATAATTTTATAATTTGCACATTGAAAACTTCACAAAACTATTGAAAACACTGGATTTCCAGCACGATTTATGGTATAATGTTTAGTAAATACAACCATACTTTACAAATGAAGG
>JAOACY010000073.1 GCA_026417615.1 Clostridia bacterium | reverse complement strand
GCCCAAAACCCTGAATTCTTCAAAGAGCGCAGCATCAAGCTGCGCAGGGTTATGGATTTGTATCAGGAAATGTTGGAGGCTTCTCATTGTACAAGCCTTGCCGATCTGGCCGTAAACGGAAATGATCTGATTGAACAGCTTGGCTTAAAGCCCGGCAGAGAAATCGGAACGATACTTGAAAGGCTGCTTGATGCAGTGATAGAAGATCCAGGGTTGAATATCCGTGAAAAGCTTCTGGAAAAAGCAAAGCAAATACAGTCACATTTCTAAAAAGCTCCGCATAGAATATTATGATAAAAAAATATGCATAAGCTCGGTAGAAGGTGATTACATGCCGCTTATACAAAGGTTCCTTCATAGAGCAGCCCGGCTTTTCCCGTATTTTCTCTTGTACTCCTTTATTGGGTGGTGTATTGAGGAAATATATGTGTATGCAATAGCAGGAAGGTTTATTGGAAGAGGGTTTTTAAACACTCCTCTCTGCCCTATATATGGCTTTGGTGCTCTTTTAATCATACTAACCCTGTCTCCTCTTAAGAACAAGCCTTTGCATTTTTTTGCCGGTGCTGTCACATTAACAACTCTTCTGGAGCTTTGCACCGGTCTGATAATGGAAGCATTGCTCCTTAATAAAGGCTGGGACTACAGCAAAGAGGCCATTAATTTCTATGGCATCATTTGCCTGAAATTCTCACTGGCATGGGGTATCTTATCTATTCTTTTAATAAAGCTCCTTCATCCCTGTATCCAAAACCTTGAACCGGTAGTGCCGCATACCGTCAAAGCAGCAGCATGGGGCCTCATTTTGCTCATGCTTGTGACAAACGTGGTTATTGCGCTTGTTACTGGCTTGGAGGCAGAACAGCTCCATATCCTGACTTCAAAGCTTATCTCAAGGCTTATGCCTGCTTTGAACTGACAAGTGCATTTGAAACACTTTTATTTTTTTATTTTAGAATATATAATAAAATTGACTCTGCTGCAAAAACAGCTTTTCTTGAAACAAGATGCAAAAATCACTTGCCGAAGTTGCAAGGCAAGGCATCAGTGATTTTATCGAAGTTTCGAAAATGGGTTTTTGCACCCGAGTCAAAGTTACAAGTCACACTTTGAGAGGAGAAACAGGATGAAATCAATAAACAGGGTGTACCTGTCGGGACTTGGCGCAGTCGGGGCGTCTTATGCCTTCAAACTCCACGAAATGGATCCCTGCTGCTTAAAAATAATAGCTGACAGGCAAAGAATTGATAAGTATTCACACAACGGTATTTTTATTAACGGCAAGCCTTATGCCTTCAATTACATAGAGCCCAGTCAGTCAGCAGAGCCTGCCGATCTGATACTTATAGCTGTTAAGCAGCACCACCTGGAGCAAAGCATAAAAGACATAAGTAAATTTGTGGGGAAAGACACAATAATACTTTCCCTGCTAAACGGTATAGTCAGCGAGGAGATTGTCGGAAAGGCCTTCGGGATGGACAAGGTTCTCTACTCCTTCTGTGTAGGTACCGATGCCACAAGGGAAGGCACAAGCATAAACTTCTCCAAGGTCGGCACCATTGTGTTTGGAGATAAATCAAACACCGATTATTCTGCAAATGTTTCGGCTGTAAAGGAACTGTTTGACAGGGCGGACATCCCTTACAGGATTCCTTTGGATATGCTGCGTGAACTGTGGTGGAAATTCATGATGAATGTCGGTATTAACCAGGTATCGGCGGTATTAAAAGCTCCCTATGGTGTTCTTGTAAGGGTTAAGGAAGCGGAAGACTTGATTCGTATGGCTTCACGCGAGGTGGTTGCGCTGTCTGAAAAAGCTGGTATAAACTTAAATGAGAGCGATATCGACGATTATTTTAAAATCCTCTTCAATCTGTCGCCGGATGGCAAAACCTCCATGCTTCAGGATGTTGAAGCCGGAAGAAAAACAGAAGTTGAGATATTCTCGGGAACAGTCATTGAACTTGGCAGGAAGTATGGAGTACAGACCCCTGTAAACGATATTCTCTATAAGATGATACGCACACTTGAGCAGACTTATTGACTTAAAACAACAAAAAAACTCTCTTGACATTGACATGGCTGACATGTTAATATTTTAACACAAGCTGAATATAGTCTTCAGGGCAGGGTGCAATTCCCGATCGGCGGTAATGCAGCAAACAAGCTGTTAGCCCGCGAGCGAAAGCTGACCCGGTTTGATTCCGGGGCCGACAGTATAGTCTGGATGGAAGAAGGCGCATTGTATTTATATACGGTGTATAGTTCCCTGAGATTATATTTCAGGGAATTTTTTATATTTCAGGAGGTTTTATTTATGAAAATGCAAGTAAACAAAATCACAAGAATGGGAGTGCTTTGTGCTCTCTCTATCGTTCTGCTGGTGTTCATCCACTTCCCCATTTTCCCCACGGCAGCGTATCTTGAGTACGACCCGGCAGATGTTCCGCTACTCATCGGAGCCTTTATGTATGGCCCTCTGGCCGGTTTCATCATGACGGTGATAGTATCTGTCATTCAAGCCGCTACAGTCAGCGCAAAGTCAGGATGGGTCGGCGCTGTTATGCACATCATTGCATCAGGAGCACTTGTTGTCGTGGCAGGAGCCGTTTACAAGAAATACCACACGTTAAAGGGAGCTATCGCCGGTTTGATAGCGGGTACGCTAAGCATGGCTTTGGTAATGATACCTTCAAACCTTTTCTTCACCGTAAAATTCTTCGGCGTTCCGCAAAATGTTGTATTAGGTATGCTTCCGACTGTCATTATACCTTTTAATCTAATCAAGGCGTCAATAAACTGTGTTATTGCAGCTCTGGTATACAAAGCGCTGGGCAGATTCCTTAAAGGCCAAGCAGTTAAGGCGCTTGAAAGTTAAAGCATGCGGATATTAAGTCAAAAGCTTCTTTAATGATTTCATCCAAGCTTCCCGGAATAGGCTTTGCAGTAGAATCAAGTTTTTAATGCATTAAAAAATAATACATCAAAAATTTCATGTTGTGTTTTTATTAGCGCTGTAGTATTATAAATATGTTCATAAATTGAATAAGACAGTTCGAAACCATCCTGTCTATAAACAAAACTACGGGCCTTCAGCCTATTTTATCAATAGGTTGAGTTTTGCATGGGACGTAAGTCCTTTTTTGTTTTATAGTGAAATTTACAAGGGTGGTAATTTCTAAGCAAATGGGAGGTACCATTCTATGAACACAAAAATCAAATTCATTGCAAGGGCGGCAATAATCGCAGCATTATATGCTGTCTCCACTATAGCTCTAGGGCCAATCGGTTCGGGAATAATGCAGGTCAGGGCATCGGAAGCCCTTACTGTTCTTCCTTTCTTCACCACTGCAGCTATACCCGGACTTTTTGCAGGCTGTATTGTTGCCAATATGGTTACAGGCATGGGCCCATGGGATGTGTTGTTTGGAAGTCTGGCAACTTTATTGGCCGCTTTTCTGACTTACAAAATGCCAAACAAATATCTTGCACCTCTGCCGCCTGTTATTGTGAACGCACTGGTGGTAGGTACAACACTCGGGTTCGTTCTGAACACTCCACACTGGATAGCAATCAGTCTGGTTGGACTTGGGGAACTGATTTCCTGCTATGCCATAGGTTATCCCCTGCTGCTTCTTCTGGAGAAATTCAAAAGCAGGCTGTTTTCTTAATGAACAGCCTGCTTTACATCATTTTTGTCCGTAATACGCTCCAGCACCGTGTTTTCTTAAAAAGTGCTTGTCTAGCAGCGTCTGGTCTATCTGCTTCAATGAAGGCGTCAGTGAAAAAGCCGTGAAAGCCATCATTGCCACTTCTTCCAGAACCACTGAATTATGGACAGCATCATGGGCATCTTTTCCCCATGTGAATGGTCCATGGTTGTTCACAAGCACTCCGGGAATATGGCTGGGGTTTAACCCCTTGAAGGTCTCAACTATTACATTTCCAGTCTCCTCCTCATAGCTTCCCTTTATTTCTTCATCCGTCATTTTCCTCGTGCAGGGTATCTCTCCATAAAAATAATCCGCATGGGTAGTGCCTAAGGCCGGAATTCCTCTGCCTGCCTGCGCCCAGCTGGTAGCCCACCTGGAATGCGTATGCACAACTCCGCCCACATCAGGGAAATTCCTGTATATCACAAGATGCGTAGGTGTGTCGGATGACGGGTTAAGTCTGCCCTCCACTTTGTTTCCTTCCAAATCCAGCACAACAAGATGCTCCAGCTTTAACTCATCATACGGGACACCGCTTGGCTTTATGACAAACAACCCTTTTTCCCGGTCTATGCCGCTTACATTCCCCCATGTATAGGTTACAAGGCCCCTTGCCGGCAGCTCAAGATTGGCCTCAAGCACGGCCTGTTTCAATTCTTCCAGCATACAATTCCTCTCCTTTGTTAATTTTGTTTATCAGCAATGCATTCAGGTCATTTTTTTGCGCATGAATCCTTTACAACAAGTTCCGGAACAATAACCTTCCTGGTTTGTTCCCTCCCCATTGCCGGATTCTTCATCATTTCCAGCAAAAGCCGCGCAGCAGCCTCACCCAGCATATCCTTCGGATGGTTCACGGTGGTAAGCTTAACAGGACAATTCGATGAAAAATAAGAATCGTCATATCCTGTAACGGAAACATCTTCAGGCACTCTGACGCCGAAATCCCTTAGTGTTTCATACACCTTGAAAGCTATCTCGTCATTGTAGCATGCAACAGCATCAATCCCATGTTTGTTTTCAAGCATTGTCCTTATTGTGGCTGCAGGCTTTACAGCTCTGTCCTCGGTATAAAACCAGATTACATTATCAGGATTATATGGTATCCCTATGCGTGCAAGAGCTCTCGCATAGCCCTTATGCCTGTTTATTCCCTGAATATCGTCAGCCTTGAAAATGCCTATGATTTCCCTGTGTCCCAATTCGGTCAGATAACTTGCAACCGAATACATTCCCGCTTCGTCATCCAGTATAACCTGCGGCTTATCCTCCATTTTTTGATAATAGCCATGAATAAATACATATGGGATGCCGTGATTTTCCAAAGCCTCGTAGTATTTCAGGTTGTTTGTATACATCGCGCTCTTTGTGGGCTCGATAATCAATCCGTCAATATTCTTTTCCAGCATTTCTTCAAGGTAAGCAGACTCCTTTTCGGTGTTATTGCCCGTATTCTTAAGGATTATGCTGTAGCCGTTTTCCGACAAAACCCTGTCAATACCCTGAACAACCCTCGGGAAAATATATTCAGATATATAGGTAGTAATAACGCCAATGTTCTTTGTTTCTACTCTGGTTTTATTTCTGTCCGCGCAATATGTGCCTCTGCCATGCTCCGTATATACGTAGCCTTCGTTAGCAAGCATTGATATTGCCTTTCTTACCGTATGGCGGCTAAGGGACAGCTTCTTAGCCAGGGTGTTTTCAGAAGGTATCTGTTCGCCTGGCTTTATTCTCCCCAGAAGAATCTCCTCTTTAAGATAAGAAATAAGCATTGAGTACTTTGTCTGATTGCTGTCTTTATGCATTTTTTCTCCCTGTTTCTGCAACTTGTGCATATATGTATGATTTTATTATATAATATCACAAATTCATTTTCAATATTTTAAACCCATAATGCTCTTGATTTTCGGGTTTCCAAGGAGTAAAATATTAATAAAATTACTTGTGCATACATGTTAAACTGTTAAGGAGGAGTTAGTCATGTTAAGTTTGAAATCTTATGAATTTTGGTTTGTGACAGGAAGCCAGCACCTTTATGGCCCCGAGACCCTTAAGCAGGTGGATGAACACTCTCGTATTATTACCGAAGCCCTTGACAAAAACCCGGCAATTCCTTTTAAATTGGTATTCAAGCCTGTAGTCAAGACCCCAGATGAAATCAGAAAGATATGTCTGGAAGCCACAGCAGACGATAATTGCGTCGGAATAATAACCTGGATGCATACCTTCTCACCTGCAAAAATGTGGATTGCAGGCCTTTCGTCTCTTAAGAAGCCAATTTTGCATTTGCATACCCAGTATAACCGTGATATTCCCTGGGACAGCATAGACATGGATTTCATGAATCTTAACCAGGCAGCCCACGGTGACCGTGAATATGGTTTCATAGGAGCAAGGATGCGCTTAAACCGCAAAGTGGTAGTCGGTCATTGGGAAAATACAGAGGTAATGGAAAGAATCGGCAAGTGGATGAGTGCTGCTGTTGCATATGCGGAAAGCAACAGCCTGAAGGTTGCAAGGTTCGGAGACAACATGCGTCAGGTTGCGGTAACCGAAGGCGATAAGGTTGAAGCCCAGATCCAGCTTGGATGGTCGGTAAACGGCTACGGCGTAGGAGATCTTGTACGCCTTGTAAATGAGGTCAGCGACAGTGAAGTTGAGAAGCTGATGGAAGAGTACAATGAGCTTTATGATATAGCAATTGAAGCTCGTACACCTGGAGCCGCAAGAGATGCCGTAAAGGAACAGGCCAGAATCGAAATCGCAATGAAGGCATTCCTCACCGAAGGCGGCTTTGGAGCATTTACAACAACCTTTGAAGATCTCCACGGCTTAAAGCAGCTTCCCGGCCTTGCAGTGCAAAGGCTCATGGCAGCCGGCTTCGGCTTCGGCGGAGAAGGCGACTGGAAAACCGCCGCCATGGTTCGCCTGGTTAAGCTTATGGCTGCAGGGAAGGGCACTTCCTTTATGGAAGATTACACATATCATTTCGAGCCCGGAAACGAGCTGGTTCTTGGCGCCCACATGCTGGAGGTATGCCCCACGATAGCCGCAACCAAGCCTAGAATTGAAGTCCACCCCCTCGGCATAGGCGGCAAGGCAGATCCTGCACGAATAGTGTTTGACGGCGCGGCAGGCCCTGCTCTCAATGCTTCCCTTATTGATATGGGCAACCGTTTCCGTCTTATCATTAATGAAGTTGAGGCCTTAACTCCGGATAAGGCTATGCCCAAGCTGCCGGTTGCACGCATACTCTGGAGGCCTATGCCTTCGCTCAAGGATGGTGCTCAAGCATGGATTCTTGCGGGCGGTGCCCACCACACAGTATTCTCTTTTGCGGTAACCTCAGAGCAGCTTGTTGACTGGGCTGACATGGCAGGCATAGAGAGTGTTCTTATAGATAAAGACACAAAGATATCTGAATTCAAAAAGGAACTCAGATGGAATGAAATGTTCTATCACAATAAATTCCGTTTTTAAAATGTTGTACTGGTATAGTCAAGATGCTATAATGTTTACACTCATATTATTGAAATGAAAAATTAATAGGAGGTGGATAAATATGACTCTTGAATTGAATGATATAAAAAATGCAATCATCAACGGTCAAACAACTCTCGGTATTGAGCTCGGCTCAACACGCATAAAAGCTGTTCTTATCGATGAAAATAACCGTCCGATAGCCTCAGGAGGGTATGACTGGGAAAACAGCCATGTGGATAATATTTGGACATACAGCCTGGAGGATATCTGGAAAGGTGTGCAGGGCAGCTACCAGAAAATGGCAGGCAATGTTGCGGAAAAGTACGGAGTGACCTTGCAAACCACCAAAGCTATCGGCTTTAGCGGTATGATGCATGGATATATGGTTTTTGACAAGGATGAAAAGCTTTTGACCCCCTTCCGCACATGGCGTAACAATATAACAGAAGAGGCTTCAAAAGCCCTTACTGAGCTGTTTAATTACCCCATACCACAAAGGTGGAGCATAGCTCACCTTTATCAAGCCATCCTGAACCAGGAAGAGCATATATCAAATATAAGCTTCATGACAACTTTGGCTGGTTATATACATTGGAAGCTCACAGGCCAGAAGGTTCTCGGAGTCGGAGAAGCCTCAGGCATGTTCCCTATAGATCTTAATACCGGTGAATTCAATCTCAGAATGATAGGGCAGTTCAATCAGCTTATTGCTTCAAAAAATTTGCCCTGGAGCTTGGAGAGTATACTGCCCAAGGTCCTGTCTGCCGGTGAAAAAGCCGGGGAGCTCACCCAGGAGGGAGCTAAGCTGCTGGATGCAACCGGTGAGCTCAAGCCCGGAATTCCCCTTTGCCCCCCTGAAGGCGACGCAGGTACCGGAATGGTGGCCACAAACAGCGTGTCAGTACGCACCGGGAACGTATCCGCAGGTACATCCGTATTTGCAATGATTGTGCTTGAGAAGGAGCTGTCCAGGGTGTATCCGGAAATCGACCTTGTTACTACGCCTGCTGGCAAACTGGTGGCCATGGCTCACTCCAACAACTGCACCTCGGATTACGACGCATGGATTGGTTTGTTTGCGCAGGCTGTAAAAGCACTTGGCATGGAAGTGGATAAGCCGAAGCTCTATGACACCCTGCTGGGACTTGCGCTGCAGGGCGACCCTGATTGCGGAGGCTTGCTGGCCTACGGCTACATATCCGGCGAACATATCACCCATTTTGAAGAAGGACGCCCATTGTTTGTACGTTCATCAAACAGCAGCTTCAACATAGCAAACTTTATGAGGGTCAACTTGTTCACAGCATTGGGCGCACTCAAAACCGGCCTGGATATCCTTTTGCAGAAGGAGTCTGTAAAGGTGGATGAAATACTTGGTCATGGCGGCTTTTTCAAGACAAAGGAGGTCGGCCAGAAGATCATGGCGGCTGCAGTCAACGTTCCCGTATCCATTATGGAAACAGCCGGAGAAGGCGGAGCCTGGGGCATTGCCCTTCTTGCATCTTATATGGTTAACAAGGGAGAAAATGAAACCCTGGAGGATTTTCTCAAGAACAGGGTTTTCGCCGGAAAAAAGGGAAGCTCAATAGCTCCAGACCCAAAAGATGTCGCTGGCTTCAATGAATTTATGAAGCGCTACACCAAGGGACTTGCAATCGAAAGAGCTGCAGTAGATAATCTGAAATAGGTGATTATTTTTAGGACCTCCTGTATTCCAGAAGGTCTTTTTAATTCCGAGGTTATTTGGTATAATAGCGGCAGGAAAGGAAGGTGAGCAGGCATTGGAGCTTTCATATGACAGCTATATTTCACCCGTTGGAAATATTCATATTGTTGCAGATGAAGCAGGCATAAGAGAAATATCCATTGCTTCTGCAAAATCAGAAGAAAAAAATAAAGTATATGCGCAAATGCAAAAGGGAAGCAGGATTTGCAGTGAGGCTGCAAAGCAGCTTCAGGAATATTTCACAGGAAAAAGACGTGAATTTGACCTCCCATTAACCCTTGAAGGTACCGACTTTTGCAAGAAGGTATGGAAAGAGCTCTTAAAAATACCCTTCGGGGAAACCCGCAGCTACTCGGATATCGCTTCGGCTGTCGGGAGTCCCAAAGGCTTCAGAGCTATAGGCCAGGCAAATCGCAGAAATCCTATAGCCATTGTTGTGCCCTGCCACCGCGTCCTTGGAAAGAATGGAAGCATGACAGGCTATATGGGGAACAAAATCAATATAAAGCAGATGTTGCTTCAGCTTGAGTCAAACCCGCCCCATTACCCGGCTATGCCAAATTCATCATAACCTGCCGTACCATTATCCAGCGCCTTTTGACGCAATACAAGATACAATTCTGCTTTAGTGGCATTTTCATACGGCATTACAAACAGCATACCTACAAAAAGCGCAAGCAAACCAAGCAGATACCATCCGATAAATGACAGGTCAAGTACAAACATGCGGAATTTCTCGCCGTCCGTCATTTTCTTGCTTAGCTCTACCGCCCTTTTGTAGTCTATTCCCGGGTTTTCCGCAAGTATATACGGCACCATGCTGTAAGCATAGTACTTGACAATGCCGGGTATTATAAGCAGCAAGAACCACAGGAAGTTGAGAAGCCCTCTCCAGAACATTGCCTTTATGATGTTTATATACTTTTCCTTGTTAAAAGCATACCCGAGATAATTCAAGTTGACATCCTGGCGGGCAGACTGCACAAAGTACTTCCTGCCTCCCACCTCCAGGGGATAGCCGAGAAAAATCCTGAACGCCAGGGCAAACAATATAAAAATTGTTCCGGCAGTTATACCTGCAATTATTATTGCGGTAAGCATTCCTGGATCTATATTTTCGAAAGACGGCATCCTTTCAAAATCATTATGCCTCATATCCCAATTAAAATTCGGAGCGCTTCCTCCCCTTCCGCTGACAATTGCTATCAAAAGGCTTGCCAAGAATGCCTTCCAGTATGACACCTTAAGCACAGCCTTCGCTCTTGTTTTAAGTTCGTGCCTTGTCCACATGCTAAAACCCTCCCAAAAAGTATTTTAAACAGTATACTCGGCAAAGGACTTTAATGTCTGAACAGGGGCATTCCTTCTTTTTAATTTAATATTTTGAGCATCAAGAACTCAATTATTAGAAGCAGCGTCCGCAGATAAGCCGAATTTTCTCATTTTACGGTAAAGAGTAGCCCTACCTATACCCATAATTTTTGCAATCTGATCCTTATTGCTGTATTCAGACAGTAATTTGCGCATAAGCTCCCTTTCCATTTCGTCCACTGTTTTTGTATTCTTCTCATTCTGGCATGCAAAGCTGAAATTCATTACTTCATCAGCCTTCACCAGCTCATCATTTGCACTGCATATAATCAATTCAACAACCTTCTCGATTTCTCTCACATTACCGGGCCAGCTGTAATCATACATCATTTTTAGAACCTCCGGCTCAAATGTAAGCCTGGGTTTCATGTGTTTTATCCTGAGTTTGTCAATTAAACTGTTTACTATTATTTTTATATCTCCTTTGCGTTTTACAAGGGGCGGAATAGTGAGCGTGTTTTTTGCTATGCGGAAATACAATTCTTCATTAAACATACGCTGTTTAACCAACAGGGACAAATCCTGTGAGCAATCAAAAATCATTCTCACATCAATGTTAAAGCCTTTATAGGATCCCTGCTTCAGTTCTCTGGTCCTCATTACCTCAACAAGACGCTTTTGAAGATACATGGGCATTTCAGAGATATTTTTGAAAAATATTGTGCCTTTATGTGCCATCCTAAGTTTACCAATACCTGGATTAGTTTTGCTTGTTTCGCTTTCCGATCCAAACAGCTCGTTTTCAAGCAGATCAAAGGGAATATTGTCACAGTCTACAGTGACAAAATACTGCTTTGCCCTGTCTGAAAAATTGTGTATTGCCCTTGCAAAAATAGACTTGCCTAGTCCCGGTTCACCGCATATCAATATATTCTCATCCGTAACCGCAAGCTGTTTAGCCCTGTTAATCTGTAAAGTAAGGCTGGGATCATTGCCCATGATGCTTGCAAAAGTTATATTTGCTTTATTGTCAGATATTTCATTAAGGGCGTTGTATACCCTGCCAAGGCTTTTAAAGGTTAAAAGGGCTCCGTAATCCCTGCCGTTAATCATGATATTCCTGCAGGATATAAGCCCGTAAAAGCTGTGGTTCCTTTGCTCATAATAGAACACCCTGTAGGAGAAATTCTCCCTGAACATCATCATCTCATGAATCAAAGGGTGATCCAGAAGCTTTTCAATATGCTCCCCCAATACCTCACGTTCTATTTTAAAAAAATTCTCAAATTGATTATTGCAATGAACAATCTCACCTGTATCATTTATGAAAACAAGCCCATCCTCAATGGTATCAATAATTGTTTCACGCTCTTTTTTAATAAGGTTTAGCTTGTTGTAATCGTCAATGTTTTTCAGCTTGGAGCTTAATAGATCCGACATTCCCTCCAGGAATTGTATTGAAACTTCCTGATTATCAAAGATCGGGCTTGTCTTATTGACGGGAACCAATAATGCTATAGCCCCAACTACCTTGGATTCAAAGAAAATGGGCACGCTGATCAGCCCGGATATGGCGCATTGGCTAAGATCCTGGCAGTTTTTGCAGTGCTCGTATGTGGATTTGTCCCTGACAGCGACAACCTTTCCTGTATGAAGAACCTCACCCAGCATGGAGTACCTGGTAATAGGGGTGGGTTCATCAACATAGCGGAATGTATTGGCAATCCTGTGGTAATTATTATCAATAATCATCACGTCAATATCAAGGATTTTCGATATTGTTTCAGCAAATTTTGATGCTATACCTCTGATTTCGGCAAGATACATAATTTTCACCCATAACGCATGTAGAATAGGGGGATAAAAATTCCCTCCTATTCTACTTTACTTGTTATCTGCACAAATAGTCAACTAAAACTTCAATCTGATAGCACATGGTCACAGCGCCGGGGTCAAGGTGCCCCACCCCTTTATTTGCCTGATAGCAGGCACGTCCTTTGACAGCCTCCATATTTTTTGTACTGTTCATGCCTTCAATAGCTCCTTGCTTGAGTTCAATAAGGGCAGTCTTGCCATCAAGGCCTTTTTCTATTGCATTTTTAAGGCGTTCAACTGCAGGGTGCAGTGCATCTATCATGGTTTTAAAGCCTGGTTTTGCGTTACCTCTGTCCATGATTGCATTTAATTCTGCTTCCAGGACTCTGCACAACAATTGAAGATCCATTTGCTCTTTATCCAAAATTACTTTTGACGCATTGATGTAGGCACTTCCGTATAATACTCCTGATGAACCTCCAACAGTAGTCATAATGAGCATTCCGATTTTCTTAAACATCTCATTTAATCTCATCGAAGCCAGCTCTTCCTTACATTCTAGCAGCTTCTGAAAGCCCATGTTCATGTTGGCCCAATGGTCTCCATCACCGGTTATGGAATCCAGCTCTGATATATAGTCCTTGTTTTCTTCAATTTTTTTTGCAACCAATTCTATATATTCGACATACTCTTTTGGTGTAATACAGATTACCATTACAAAAATCCACCTCCGTCTATACCTTTAGTGCCGGTGTGTCACAAGGTGCATCCAGCAGTTCCTTCAGCTCCTCATCAAGCTTCAGCAATGTAACGGAACAGCCAGCCATCTCAAGTGAAGTCATATAATTACCCACGAACGTCCTGTAAATCTTTATATTATTTTCTTTCAATATCTTTTCAACTTCATTATTTAATATATACAGCTCCATCAAGGGTGTAGCGCCCAATCCGTTAATCATCACGGCACACTCACTGCCGGCAAAATCGTAATCTGCAAGGATTTTCCCACACAGAATCTCCGCCAGTTGAGCTGCGGTCTTAACGCAGGTTCTCTCAACACCAGGCTCGCCATGTATGCCCATACCAATTTCTATTTCATTCTCACCCAGGGTAAAACCCGCTTTGCCTACACCTGGCAGTATGCATGGGGTCATCGCCATTCCCATACTACGCACATTGGCTATGGTCTTCTCCGCGACTCTTTTGACTTCATCAAGGCTCCCACCCGCTGCAGCCTTGGCGCCTGCAACCTTGTGAACAAACACTGTGCCTGCAATGCCTCTGCGGCCTGTTGAATAGGTGCTGTCCTTAACTGCAACATCATCCTTTACAACAACAGCTTCAACCCTTATACCTTCCATCTCAGCCAGGTCCTTAGCCATTCCGAAATTCATTATATCTCCTGAATAATTCTTTATAATCAGCAGAACTCCTTCTCCAGTATTGGCTTCCTGTATCCCCTTCAGAACCCTGTCAGGGGATGGTGAGGCAAATACATTTCCGGATACCGCCGCATCCAGCATGCCTTTTCCCACATATCCCGCATGTGCAGGCTCATGTCCGCTTCCTCCGCCGGATACAAGCCCTACCTTCTTTTCCTTAACCCTGCTTGCTATGACTTCAAGATCCTTGAAATACACAAGCTTGGGATTTGCCTTCACCATACCCATAAGCATTTCTGATACAACATCATTGGGCTTATTTATTATCTTTTTCATTGGCCGTCTCCTACTACTTAATTTTTGTAATACACATTTCACAGCAGTCCTCAAAACGTGAAAGCAGCTGTTTAAATTCAAGCTTCAGGTTCGGAAAAACACTGACCATTCCATAGTCGCCAAAGCAGGCAAGATCACATAGATGTGCAATTTCTTCCTTTGAGCAGCCAAGCTTTTTCCACGCCTCAACCAACGCACAGTAGTGGAACTTTATTATGCTTTCATCATCCTCCAGCTTCACCGGCTCCATTGCAAAAGCCTTATTTGGATGTCCCGAAAGAATACCGTTGGCAAAATCCTTTGCAGTGCTGCACTCACCAAGGCCTTTACCTTTTGCTATTCCAAATTCGGTAATTGCTTTTTCAGCTATTGCGTCAAACCCTTCGGGGGTGTGCTTGTAAAGAAGGTAAAACCATTTTGCCCTGTCCTCTATTGCGCTTCTGAATGCGTTTGTAAGTTCTTCCTGGGTAAACATTTTTTCACACATGATAAAATCCTCCCAAAATAATATTATTTTTTATATATGGCCAAGATAAGCCTTTCTAACTGATTCATTATTACTTAATGCCTTTGCATCGTCTGAAAGTGTAACTTTTCCGGTTTCCAGCACATAACCCCTGTTTGCAATGGACAGCGCCATATTGGCATTCTGTTCAACCAGCAGCACCGTTGTACCCTGCTTGTTAATAGACTGTATCAGTTCAAAAATCATCAGCACCAGGTTAGGTGCAAGTCCCAGCGAAGGCTCGTCCAGCAAAAGCAGCTGCGGTGAAGACATGAGGGCTCTTCCTATTGCCAGCATTTGCTGTTCTCCACCGGATAAGGTTCCTGCAGTCTGTTTTTTTCTTTCAAACAGCCTGGGGAAAAGCTCATAAACCCTCTCATAGGACTCTTTTATTCCCTTTTTATCCTTACGGGTAAAGGCACCAAGCTGAAGATTTTCTTCCACCGTCAGGGCCGGAAAAACTTCACGCCCTTCAGGAGAGAGGCTAATACCCATTTTAACAATTTCAGATGGCGAGGCATTTGTAATGTTCTGCCCCTTAAACCACACCTCACCGGAGGTTGCTTTAAGCAGCCCCGTTATACTGCCAAGGGTAGTGCTTTTCCCCGCGCCGTTGCTGCCAATAAGAGTTACAATTTCGCCCTGCTTCACCTCGAGGCTGATTCCCTTTAATGCGTGAATATTTCCGTAATGGGTGTTAATATTTCTAATTGAAAGCACCTTCTATTCACTCCTTCCAAGATAAGCCTCGATAACCTTTTTATTGTTTGCTATTTCAGCAGGCAAACCTTCTGCGATCTTTTTGCCATGGTCGATAACATAAATTCTGTCTGAAATATTCATAACCACGTTCATATCATGCTCAATAAGGATAATGGTATATCCCTTGTCCCTAAGCCCTCTTATGAAGCGGAGCAGTTCCTCGGACTCCTGGGGGTTCATTCCTGCCGCAGGCTCATCCAGAAGCAGTATCTTCGCATTTGTTGAAATGGCACGGGCTATTTCCAGCCTTCTTTGGTCACCATACGGCAGATTGGTTGCATAATTGTGCATCTTGTCCTTTAGCCCTATGGATTCCAGTATTTCTACAGCAGTTCTGTGCTTCTCGCTCTCAACGCTGCGGAACTTTTTGGTCCTGAACAGCAGGTCAAGAAATGTATAGTGAGTATTGATATGCATACCTACCAGCACATTTTCTATAACCCTCATTTCAGCAAAAAGCCTTATATTCTGGAAGGTTCTGGCCAATCCTGCCTGAACTATTTCCTGCGGCGTGCGGTTGTGTATAATCTTTCCCTCAAAAATAATTTCGCCTTCCGACAAGGTGTATACACCTGTAAGCATATTAAAAAGAGTTGTTTTTCCCGCTCCGTTGGGTCCTATTATGCTTACGATTTCCCCCTTCTCAACCTGAAGAGAAACCTTATCAACGGCAGTAAGTCCGCCAAAGAGCTTTGTTATACCCTTAACCTCAAGGAATGCCATATTATCCACCTCCTTTTGGAAGCTTGTAAGGAGTTTTCTTTTGTCCGCCCAGTATACCCTGGGGACGGTATCTCATCATAACTACAAGCACCGCGCCATAAACGACGAATCTGTATTCCTGCAGGAACCTTAGTACTTCAGGGAAGGATACAAGCAGCGCAGAGCCAAGGAACATGCCGCCTATTGTCCCCATACCGCCAAGTATTACTATGCTTAATATCATGATAGATGTGTCAAATGTAAAGGTATTGGGATCAATAAACCTTATCATATGGGCATAAAACGCACCGGCAAGACCAGAGAAAAAGGCTGAAATTACAAAAGCTGCAACCTTGTAGTAGGTTGTTTTCACACCCATCATGGTAGCTGCCAGCTCATCCTCTCTGATTGCCATCAGGGCACGTCCCATCTTGGAGCGTACTATGGCGACAACAGCCAGCGTGGTAAGTGCAAGGAAGGCAACCATCAGGTAGTACAGGCCAAAATTGGAGATGGTAAGCTCAATGCCCAAAAACGATGGTTTAGGAATCCTTGAGATCCCCAATGGACCCCTGGTTACACTCTCCCAATTCAGCAGCACCATCCTCACAACCTCGCAAAAGCCCAGGGTGGTTATGGCAAGATACGTGCCTGAAAGCCTTAGTGTTGGGAGTCCCAGCAGCAATCCGCATATTCCCGCAATAAAAGCTGCAATAGGTGCTGTTATAAAGAAATTCAAGTTAAAGCTTATGCTTACCAAAGCCGAAACATAAGCCCCAATTGCGTAAAAGGCTGCATGCCCCAGGGAAACCTGGCCGGCATAGCCCGTAACAAGCCCAAGAGACAGGGACAGCATAGAGTAAACGCCTATCATTATGATTATGCGGAGTATATACTGGGAGGAGCCTACATAGGGCAAGCCCAGAATCAAAATAGCCAGCACGGGATAAACAATCTTCTTGTTGCTTTCAATAAATGCGTTGATGCGGTTTGACAAATTTGACAGTTTTTCTTTCATGGCTTATACCTTTGTAATCCCTTTCTTACCGAATAAACCGGTTGGTTTTATAAGCAGCACGATAATCAGGATTAAAAATGCAACCGCGTCTCTGTAGCTTCCTCCAAGATATGCTGCAGCGAAGCTTTCTGAAATGCCCACCACCAATCCTCCGAATATTGAACCGTACAATACCCCTATGCCTCCGAGAACTGCAGCGGAGAAGGCTTTAAGTCCTGCCACAAATCCCATGTTCGGGTAAACTATCTGGTAATAGCCGCTGATCAGCGTACCTGCTATGGCAGCAGATGCACCTCCCAAAAAAAAGGTGAAAGTTACTACGAAATTCACATCTATTCCCATAAGATTGGCTGCTTTCTGGTTTTGCTCTACCGCCCTCATAGCAAGGCCTACCTTTGTATATCTTATTACACAGGAGAGTATAAGAAGAAGCATCAGAGATACTCCGGAAATACATATCTGGGTTGTATTGAAGGCAACCCCTCCTATGTAAATGCTGCCGAAATCAAATAGCTTGGGGAAAAACTTGGTCTGACTCCCAAAGGTTATCATAAGCACATTCTGAATTATATAGGAAATACCTATGGTTGTAATAAGAGCCGCTATACCCTTTGACTTTTTAGCACGAAGGGGGGCCAGTGCCATCTTGTCGATAGCTATGCCAAGGATGCCTGTCAAAACTATGCTCAATATAAATGCAGGAATAATTCCGAATTGCATGGACACGAAAAGCATTGCCATGTGGGCACCAAAAGCGTATACAGAGCCATGGGAGAAGTTTACAAGCCTTAATATACCAAATACGAGGGAATACCCCACCGCAATCAGTGCATATACCATCCCCAGTGTCAGACCGTTGGACAACTGTTGCAATACCACCTTCTCACCTCCTGATTTTTTTGGGGACGTTCCTCCGCTTTTTTGACTCACGGCAGAGGAACATCCTCAAATCTTGATTATTTAACTTCTACAAACTTTCCGTTCTGGACCTTAACCATCGTAAAGGTCTTAACAGCATCACCGATCTTATTCTCAAATTTTGTTGCACCCGTAACTCCAGGATAGTTCATTTTATAAAGCTCATCCTTTATAGCCGTTCTGTCAGCCTTGCCAGCATTCTTGATAGCCTGCAGAATCATGCCTGCGCTGTCATAAGCCTGAGCTGTAAGGCTGCTTGGAGAAGAGCCGTACTTGTCCTTGTATGCCTTAACAAACTCTGCAACCTTAGGATCAGCACTTCCGTGGAAGAAGATTGTGGGGAAGTGGATGTTTTCCGCGCTGCCCTTTGCAAGGTCTATAAGCTGCTGGCTGTATGCATTAGAGAAACCGACCAGCTCGATTTTCGGATTAACCGCCTTGTACTGTGTTGCAAAGGGCGCCAATGAATTGTACATTGCAGCAACTATCACAACTTCAGCACCCGCACTGTTAAGCTTGGTTATATTCGGGCTGAAGTCGATAGTTCCGTCAACAACCTCCTGATGGGCAACAACTTCACCACCTGCATCCTTTACAAGTGTCTTTGTGATTTCAGCGGTTTTTGTTCCCCAGTCTGTCTTTACGGAAAGAATACCTACCTTCTTTTTGCCAAGGGTCTTGGTAGCAAGGTCAACCGCAACCTTTGCTTCAACATTTATAACTGTATTGTTTCTGAATATGAATTCTCCTTCCTTTGTATAGTCAGGATGGGATGCGGAAGGAGACATTTCCACTAGTCCTGCTTCCTGATACTTGGGTGAGGCAGCCATACATACACCGCTTGCAAAGTGACCTATTACAGCCTTGATATCCTTGTCTGCAACAATTTTCTCAGCTATTGTGGCAGCTTCTTCACCATTATTCTTGTCATCGAAGACTACAACTTCCACCTGCTTGCCAAGAACTCCGCCCTTTTTATTCCATTCTTCAACCATTAATTCAACTGCATTTTTAAAACCCGTACCATACTCTGCGAAGTCTCCGGTAAGAGGACCGGCAACTGCAATTTTGATTTTGCTTGAACTCTGGCAGCCTGCAAAAGATGTCAACACCATCATTAAAATAAGTATCAGACCAACTAGCTTTCTCATGAAAATTTCCTCCTTTAATTTTTTGTGTATATACCAAATGCCTCTGGGCATTATTGGTCCAGCATTATTTTCAGAACCTCAAGATCAGTTTCCTTCATACCCTCACGCCCAAGCCTTCCTACAGCTGAAATTGTGCTTTCTACAGTTTCCTTGACAATACCAGAGTCTACTTCAAAGGCTGCACCCCTCATTGCAAGAAAATGGGCCATCACAGCAGCATCAACGCTTGATGCTATTTTAGCTGCACAGGATGCCTTTGCACCATCACACACAATCCCCGAAACATTAGCTAGAGTATTGGTTATTGTCTTTTCAATTTGCTCCAGTGACCCCCCCTCAAGGTAGGTAATGCCCGTGCCACTGCCACAAGCCGCACTTACGGCTCCGCAAAATGCAGACAATCTCCCCAGACCTGTCTTCAGATGAATAGTTATTAAATTTGCCAATACAAGGGCACGGTACATCTTTTCCTTGTCAACTCCCTTTTCCCTGGCATATATGATAATTGGAAGGGAAGTGGTCATACCCTGGTTTCCACTTCCCGAATTAGTCACAACCGGAAGGCTGCACCCACTCATTCTTGCATCAGAGCCAGCAGCAGCATAGGCACGGATTTTCGTGAGGATATTGTTGCCATAACACTCCAAGAGCATCTTTCCGATGTTAACTCCATAGCTGCTCACAAGTCCTTCCTCAGCTATTTTCAGATTATATTCAACCTGGCGTTCAAGAAGCTCTTCAACATCCTCCATTTTTACACTGTTGGCAAAATCCAAAATATCTTTTACATTAAGGATGCTTCTGTCTGACATGGGAGCATTAAAGTCTTCTTTTGAATAGGTTTTTTCAGAAATAACCCTTCCATCCTTTTCAATTCTGGTTATATTCGTATGCGTATGTATAATTTCAACCAAGGCATAACTTACATTGTACATGGCCTTTACTATGATGTGGAGGTTTGCATCTTTTTCAATCATCTCAATTTGACACAAATCCGTATTGAGGAGCTCTCTTATCTTTTCCGTATCAGAGGCCGTAAGATTCTCCAGCACCCGCATTTCTTTCGATGCATCACCGGCAACAGCGCCAGCCAGAGCACTTGCTTTAATCCCCTTCAAGCTTCCTGTATTTGGCACAATAACAGACTTTGCATTTTTAATGATGTTGCCGCTGCACTTAACCAGCAGTTTTTCAGGGAAACGCCCCAAAACCTCGCATGCTTTTGCCGATGCATATGCAATGGCTATGGGCTCGGTACATCCAAGAGCCGGGACCAGTTCTTCCTTTAGAATTGTAATATAAGCCGAATATTTTTCAGAATTCATGCTCACCACATATTCCTCCGTCTATTTTGTGTCATTTTGATACATTGTGTCTCATGTGATATCATATTTAAACTATACACAAATTTTATGTAAACGTCAACAACATTTTTCGACATTTATATTAATTTTGCATATCAGCTTCTTAGGTTGCAGCTGAAAGCCAAGCTGTGATATAATTAGAAAAAACTCTCACACAACGAAAGCAGATTGTATGAAGAACAGTTTTAGTGATTTGGGGGTTGTTCCCCCGATTTTAAAAGCACTGGAAGAGATGGGCTTCAAAGCCCCCACAGAGGTTCAAGGCAAAGCAATACCCCATATTTTGAACAAGGAAGATGTTATAGTCAAATCAAAAACAGGCAGCGGGAAAACAGCTGTTTTCGGAGTATCAATGCTCCAGTTGATAGACCATTCAGCCCCCGGCCCACAGGGTCTTGTTCTTGCACCCACAAGGGAACTGGCAGTTCAGGTTGACAGCGATTTGAAAAGAATGTCAAAATACCTTCAGCATCGCACAACCGCAGTATACGGTCAGCATAGCATGAATTTAGAGATTCAGGAACTTAACAAAGGCGTTTCCATAGTAACCGGAACACCAGGACGTGTATTTGATCATATCAGTCATAAGAACCTGTCAACCAAGAATATCAGGTTCCTGGTGCTTGATGAAGCCGACAGAATGCTTGACATGGGCTTTATAGACCAGGTGATGAGGATTATCAAAACAATTCCCAGGGACAGGGTGACACTCCTCTTTTCAGCAACAATGCCTCCGGAGATTCAGCGGATTTGCAGCCATTATATGAACCAGCCTCTGACTATCGAGGTCGAATCCCAGACAAAAACAGTGGACACCATCAATCAGATTTACTACCGTGTGGAAAGCAATGAAAAGCGCACCCAGTTAAACCGTCTGCTTCTTGCTGAACTTCCGGAAAGCTGTATGATTTTCTGCAATACACGCATGGCCGTCGATCAGGTTCAGAGCTTCCTTTCACGCAAGGGATATTCCTGTCAGTCTCTCCATGGAGATATACCACAGGGTAAGCGTACCAGAACCATACAGCAGTTCAAGCAGGGCGGGTTCCATATACTGGTGGCTACAGACGTCGCTGCCCGCGGCATTCATATAGAAGGCCTTTCTCTGGTAATCAATTATGATGTTCCGCTGGAAAAAGACTGCTATGTGCACAGGATCGGCCGTACCGGCAGAGCGGGCAAGGCTGGCCGCGCTATTACCCTGGTTACTGGTGATGACATAATGACTCTGTACGATATCGAAGAACATATCGGAGCTATGATCGAAGAGGGTGAGCTTCCTTCCGATGCAGTTTTGAACGAGCGAAAGGCTGAAGCTGAAAAGTGGATTGAAGCTAATTCACAAAAGCTCAAGGCTGTCCATACATCATCGGTACACCCTGCAAGGGACGAACATAAAAAGCCTTCGGGCAAAAGGCCTGCGCAGCAGCATACAAAGCAAAAAAGCCAGCCGAAAGATTTCGGCAGGGATACAAAAGAACGTCAGACGCCACCTGGAAGAGGCCACAATGCAGCACAGAGAACCCTCCCGGCGCATCCGGGAAGCCAGAAAAAACCTGCCCACTCAACTGCAACACCTGTTGCTCCCAGGCCGCCTCGAACCACCAGCCCCAGTCCGTCAAAGCCCGCGCAAGGTACTGAAGCTGTGCAAAATCAGTCGCCTGTGGTTAAAAAGTCATTCATCTGGCGTATACTTGAAAGGATATTTAAATAACATTTACTTAGAAACAAACTTGTTGTCCCTTATTATAAACCTCCAGAGATAATCCTTTGCTTCGCCGGCATAATCAATATTAATTCTTGGCGTAGCTGCAATATCCTTTTCATCAATCCTGTCGCCTTCCGCCAAATACAACACATCGCCGCAGAGGTCAAGCCCGTTCTGCTCTCTGTTTATACCCATCGCAGCGCATAGCTTCCCCGGACCGCTGCAAAGCTTTTTCAACGCATCGGTTTTCCGCCGGATTTTCATAAGCTCCAGCCCTTCCACAGGCTCCAAGGCGCGGATAAGAACCGCTTCCGGCTTTTCCGATGTATTGGTTACAATATTGAAGCAATGGTACATCCCATAAATAAGGTAAACATAGGCAAATCCGCCAGGCCCGTACATGACCTCGGTCCGGCTGCTCCGCAAGCCTCTGCACGAATGGGCGGCAGCGTCGTCCGGGCCAATATAAGCCTCCACTTCAACAATTTTTCCTACTGTGGTTCCTTCATCAGAAACACGCACAAGGTGCTTCCCAAGTAAATCCTTTGCAACAATAAGTGTATTTCGTTCATAGAATTCCCTTTTCAGCTTTATGACAAACTCCCCCTTTTTTTAATATTACACTAAATACAATAATTGCTTCAACTGCAAAAAATTCCTTCATAAAACTTTCTTCAGCCTTTCAGACACATCCTTTGCAAAACGGCTTATAAAGCCTTCTATATACTTTGTTACAACACCCACGTGAGTATCATGCTTATCGGCAAGGTTGTGGGTATAAACTATTTCAGGTTTGGCGTATTGAATGAGCTCCGATAATTGGCTGATAATGGCTCTGTTCTCAGGATCTTTAACTGCCGAGCTGGTGAGCGAAAGGATGACAAAGGATTTAGTAATAAATGTGTTAAAATCTGCATATCTACGAGCAGACAAGCCAACAGGAGTATTACTGCATAGCGATATAGGGTCCCAGTACTGCTCTTATGATTACCAAAGCCTGATTAAAAAGTATGGTTTTGTAGGCAGCATGTCAAGAAAAGGCAACTGTTGTGATAGTGCTCCTATGGAAGCATTCTGAGGAAAAATGAAATATGAATGACTTGCGTATAAACACTTTAGAGCCCGCGAGGAAGCTCGTGCAGCTGTATTCGAATGCATGGAAATATTTTGCAACAAACAGAGAATTCATGAATGCAATGGTTATTTAACGCCGGAAGAGTATAATACATTAAAGAAAAAAGAAGCATCGTGATATTTAAAGAAAATTTACGAAACAACGAGATTTTACGAGTTATTTATGTGTAGCAAAGTGGGAAAGCAGCACTTCTGTACCAGTCTTTGCTGCAAACAAGTTTTTCAATGACAGGTCTTATGAGCAGCCTGGTAGATATCCAGCACCATCTTCAGAGCTTTGATGCCTTCTTCACCATCAATAGGGAAAGGCCTTTGCTCTAAAACACATTTGTAAAAATCCATGATAAGCTTTTTATGGCTCATGCCCCAGTATGATTTCTCGCCGGTAATCATATTCTTGTCTTCTATGGTCTCCCTGTCACCATTTTTGTATGTGATGACAAGCTCACCATCAAGTCTGATTACAACCTTTTCACAAAGGATTTCCATAAAAACGGGAGAATTCACAGGATAGCAGTTTGTAGCATAAAACACTGCATCTATGCCGCTTTTGAAGCGGATCAATGCATCGGCAGTATCCTCAACCTCTATAATGTTTGCGAGTTTGCGGGTACTGGTATTTGCCTTGATACAATCCACCTCCCCCAGAAACCACTGAAGAAGGTCAAGTGTATGAATGGCCTGGTTTATCAATACGCCTCCGCCCTCTTTGCTCCACGTACCTCTCCACCCGCTGTCAAGGTAGTATTTTTCATCCCTGTGCCAGGTCACATAAGCCTTTGCTCCAAGTACAGCACCGCATCTGCCTGATACCAGAAGCTCCTTTATTCTTAAAGAAGTGAGATTATATCTGTTTTGAAAGCAGATGCCCAGGGATTTGCCATATGTTTTTGATGCCTGTATCATCCTTTTGGCATCTTCAGTAGTTATAGCCATGGGCTTCTCAGTCAGCACATGCTTTCCAGCCGCCAATGCGTCAACAGCCATCTGTGCATGAAGGTAGTGAGGGGTACAAATGTGTACCACATCTATCCCCCTGTCCTTCAACATCTCACTGTAGTCTGTATGAAAACTGCATCCCCAGGTCTTCGCCGTTTTTTTTGCCTTTACTTCATCTGTATCTACAACACAAACCAGTATCGCATCTGAGCTTTCAGCCACAGCATCTGCATGCTGCTTGAAAATGCTCCCACAGCCTATTATTGCAGCGTTCAATTTTTTAATTAGAACCACCCTTAAAATCATATTCCAGTTAAAGAGCGTCCCCATTCCCTCATTCCTTTTTCAGTGGGTTCCGCTCACATCGAGGATTTTACCTGCAATTACTTCCTTCTTGAACCTCGAAGTTTTAATTCTCTCCATCAATTTGTCATAAAACAGTTCTTCATTCACAGGTATGTCAATCCAGCTGTCGGTCCAGGCAGACAGGTGCATAGCGTTGGAGATCTGAAGTCCGTTTATGCCTTCCACACCTGGAGCCAGAAGCTCTTTTCCTTTTAAGATAGCATCCACCCAGTTTCTCATTATTCCTGCATGTTGTGTGTTTTCTCCGTTGACAGGCACTTCGCATTTCCAGCATTCCGGCTCTCCGAAGCCGCCCTTGTACTCTGCGTTGAACTGTCTTTCAGGAACACGCAGCCTCCAAAAGGTGAGTTTATTATCCTCTATCACAATCTTCCCCCTGTCTCCCGTCACCTCAAAGCGGTTTGTTCCGGGGCTGTCCGCCGTACTGGTTACAAAAACTCCTGTTGCACCGTTTTCATACTCCACGTATGCTGTTACATCATCCTCGACCTCTATATTGTGGTACTTTCCAAATGCCATAAAAGCACGCACTCTAGTGGGCATTCCGCATGTCCACTGCCACAAGTCCAGCTGGTGTGGGTCCTGGTTCAGGAGTACGCCGCCCCCCTCACCTGCCCAGGTTGCACGCCATCCGCCTGAATCATAATAACTCTGGGAACGATACCAGTTTGTTATTATCCAGTTTGTCCTCCTAAGCTCACCAAGCTCTCCTGATTTTATCAAGTCCCTAAGCTTCTGGTACAGGGGGTTTGTGCGCTGGTTGTACATAATAGCGAAAACTTTCCCGCTTTTTAACGCAGCCTCATTCATTTCTCTTACCTGCTTTGTGTATACACCTGCAGGTTTTTCAACCAGAACGTTGCAGCCGTGACTGAAAGCTTTTATAGCCTGTGGAGGATGATCATAATGGGGAGTTGCAATAAATGCAGCATCAATGGCTTTTGCCTCATACATTGCATCACTGCTTTCAAAAACCTGAACCTTATCTCCAAAGTTTTCCCTTGCCCATTTAAGCCTATCCGGGTTTGTATCGCATACAGCGGTAAGTTCTCCTCCGGGTACATCACCTCTCATGAGGCTTTTCCCATGATTGGTGCCCATATTCCCAAGCCCGATTATTCCTATTCTAACCTTATCCATAACCAGCCTCCCTATTTAATGACAACTGCCTGTTTTTGAGCCTTGAGGCACAGTTCGGCGGCTTTAAACACATGCTCCTGCGTCATAGCCTTTTCAGTTCTGTTCAAACAGTCAAGTATTAACTCCCCAAAGAATGGGAAGCCTTTTTGACCGTTTACAGCAAAGTGCTTCTCACCTTCATCGTCTACAAGGTATACATGGTCGCCCTGTTTATCCCTTGCTATATCCGTGTATTTTCTTAATTCAATATACCCTTTGGTCCCGAGGATAACTGTACGCCCGTCACCCCATGTACTTAAACCATCGGGGGTGAACCAATCAACCCTGAAGTAGTTGGTTGTGCCGTTTTTGCCTACCAGCATAGCTTCACCGAAATCCTCCAGCTCAGGGAAATTGCTGTGATTATAATTTGCAACCTGACTCCTTACAACTTCAGCATCCTCTTCTCCTGAAAAAAACAGGTACTGCTCAATCTGATGGCTCCCTATATCACAGAGGATTCCGCCATATTTTTCTTTCTTGAAGAACCATTCCGGCCTGCTGGGTGCATTCAGGCGGTGCGGTCCCATGCCCATGACATGAATCACCTTTCCAATGGCGCCGTCTTTAACCAGCTGCCCGGCAAAAATTGCACTTTCCACATGAAGCCGTTCACTATAGTATACCATGTATTTTTTGCCTGTTTCCCTTACCTTTACTCTCGCTGCCTCAAGCTGCTCCAGTGTTGTGAAGGGAGCCTTGTCGGTAAAATAGTCCTTGCCGTGATCCATTACTCTTAACCCCAGTGGTCCCCTCTCTGATGTCACAGCCGCAGCGGCAACAAGCTTAATTGATTTATCATTTAAAATCTCCTCAGGGCTTTGTACCGGTTTTACTTGAGGATAGGTTTTACAGAACTTCTCAACCTTCAGAGGGTCAGGGTCATATACGTATTTCAGTTCTCCACCGGCTTCTGTCAGCCCATTGCACATTCCGTAAATGTGCCCGTGGTCCAGAGCCATTGCCGCAAATACAAAGTCTCCCTTGTCACAAACCGGCTTCGGCTTTCCCTGGGGCGAATAATTCATTCCGTCTGCTTTCTGCATGTTTTATCTCCTCGTCCCTTTATTTTCATTGCTATGTTAATGCTCTAAGGTATTCTGCATTATTTTTTAGTTTTGAATAGGTATCCACTTCGTTTGTAAAGTCCTCAAGTGACACATATCCATTGTAGCCCAAGTCTTTTAGCACTTCGAACAGCTTTTTCAAGTCCGCATACCCTTTCTTGAGAGGCGACCATTTCGGCTTCCATTTTTCAGCGCCTTCCTCGGAGCTGTATTCCATAGACCAGACAGCATTTTTAACATGCACATATGCCAGGTAATCTCCCAAAAGTTCCAAACCGAGTCTGTAGTTCTCAAAACCCTCATGCACCATGTTCCCTGGGTCAAAAATTATGCCTATATGCTTTGGGTCAAAATGGGATGCAAACCTGTATGCTGCGCTGGCACTTGGTATAATATTCCCCATATGTATTTCAAAGTTGATGCGCACACCATACTTCTGGGCCAGTTTTTCCAGGACTTTTGTCTCTTCCACTGTCCTGTCAAAGAGCACCCTGTAACCTTCCTTTTCGTCATAATTCGGTGAAAATACCCTGATGTTGGGGCAGTTGATTTTAGCTGCGGCCTTTAATACCTTTTCAATGTCCTGTACATCGCAAGGTTTTAGATATGTGGTTAGAGAATACAATTTTATACCATATTCATCACACAGTGCCTTCGCCTTCTCCGCTTCTGCTTCAATACTTCCAATATCAAGAGTACTTTTATTGTAGCACCAGTAACGTGTTTCATAGGTATAGTCTTCACGCTTGTCCTGTGGAGCAGGGGTGGAAACCCTCCATTCAACACCATCATAGCCCAATTCTTTTATAACCTTGACAGTTTCAGAAATGTCATACTCAGGCATACATACAGTGAAAACTCCCAAAATCATTATGTCACCAACTTTTTAAAAATATTTTACTTGTAATTTGATTTTATAGTATAATAACTACGTAGTCCTTGCTTTTTTTGATAAAAAAATGGTTTTTTTAAACTTAATTAATGGGTAACAGGTACATATGCTGAATGAATACTACAAAGATATAGACAGGTATTTGAATTTCTCACATTCAAGAGATGATATCCCACAAATTCAAATGGATTTTCATCTTCATAATTTATACGAGGTTTATTTCTTTATTTCCGGAGATGTAAACTACTTTATCGAAAAAAAGGTTTATAATTTAAAATACGGAGATCTGCTTGTGATGAACAGCCATGAAATTCACAAGCCCTCCTTCCTGTCCAAGCAGCCATATGAAAGAAAGCTCATTCACTTTGATCCATCCTTTATACAGATGTTCGCACCTCCAGGCTTTGATCTTCTGCATTGCTTTGAAAAAAGGCCTAAAGGAGAGTTTAATAAAATAAGCTATAGTAAAGCACAATTTACAAATATATTGAGTTTATTCTCAAGGCTTGAACAGGCAAAAAACTCCGTCAGCGGAGAATCAGGCCTTCTTTTGTTAACATTTTTCCTTGAATTTCTGGTAGAACTTAACAGGTGCTTCAAAGGCGCCCAGCAAGATGAAGTGCACCCCAACATACCGGAAAAACTTATTCCAATTCTTGATTATATTGATGAGAACCTTGAAAGTGACCTCACACTTACAAGCCTTTCAAAAAGGTTTTTTATAAACGGATCATACCTCAGCCGCCTTTTTAAGAACTCCACCGGCAGCAATCTGCATGAGTATATTGTCTACAAGAGGATTTCCAGGGCAAAGACTCTTCTGTCATCAGGAAATAGTGTAACCGAAGCCAGTCTGCAAAGCGGCTTTAACGATTATTCCAATTTCCTTAAGGTGTTTAAGAAAACAGTGGGAATGTCACCCGGACAGTACAGGATGTCAAGTGGACAGGGGAACTGACAGCTTTTCGTGTCAATAACTGATACCAAGAAAATGCCAATGGCAGAAGTCAAGAGCTTAATATGGAGATATTTCATGAGTTATTGGAACAATCACAGGATACGTTCTGCTAATGGAGGACTTCCTCCTATGGTGAAAAGAAAAAAGTATTATGATGAACAGTGTGCTAAAACAGCGTAACAAATGGAGCAAAGCAGCCTACTTGTATATAATGGGATTTAGCTATGCTCCATCCCATTATATACCAGAGCCAAAGCCACAAATTGTTCGGCAAAAATGTTTCAAGTAATATTGACAATATCACTCCCACATCCTTCTGCATGAGGCTTGTTAGGCAGCTTTTACAGCGTTTATAACTTCAATGCCTTTGCTGACCTGGTAAAACTCCAGTCCCAACCAGGCTATTTTTATTCCATTATTCAGCGTTGTGCAGTCCAGTATGCTTTTTAGCAATTCAAATCTCTCTTTTCGTAAATAGTTGTGCCTGCGTTTTTTATCTACCAACTTTATGCTCAATTATTATGGGCGGTTAACACATAGGGTCAAAATGGGACGTTTCTGCAATAACTTTCCCCTTTTGACCCTATGTGTTAACATTATATTCCAAAATACTCTTTTGCGTTGTTGTAGCAGATATCCTGCACCATTTTGCCCAAAAGCTCAATATCATTGGGTGCCTCACCGTCTTCAACCCAGGTTCCGATCAGATTGCACAATATACGTCTGAAGTATTCATGCCTTGTATATGACAAAAAGCTCCTTGAGTCCGTCAGCATACCCACAAACCTTCCAAGCAGCCCTAAATTGGCAAGTGCAACCATCTGCCGTATCATGCCGTCCTTTTGGTCGTTGAACCACCAACCAGAGCCGAACTGGATCTTGCCAGGTATACCGCCACCCTGGAAGCAGCCCATGATTGTGCCAAGAACCTCATTTGCGCTGGGATTCAAGGTATAAAGAATGGTTTTGGGAAGCTCATCAGTTTCATCAAGAGCGTTGAGGAACGAAGCCAGGGAATGAGCTAGAGGAGTATCCCCTATTGCATCGAAACCCGTATCCGGCCCCAGCTTCTTAAACATTCTGCTGCTGTTGTTTCTGATTGTAGCAACATGAAGCTGCATCGCCCAGCCGAATTTTGCATACTGCCTGCCCAGGAATGTCATCACGGATGTCTTGTAGCCTGTGATTTCTTCATCTGTTAAAGGCATACCACCAAGGGCTTTTTTCAATATACTTTCCGCATGGCTATCTGATATCTGCAAGTATGAAACCGTATCAAGTGCATGATCGGATATTCTGCAGCCCACATCGTGAAAATACTGAATTCTCATTTCCAGTGCATTTTTCAGGTCCTCAAAGGATTTGATTGTAAAGCCCACTGCTCCTCCAAGCTTCCCAATCCAATCAACAAAACCTGGCTTATCAATATTAAAGCTGTTATCCGGTCTGAAGGTAGGCAACACCTTAACGTCAAAAGTACTGTCTGCAGCAATTGCCTTATGGTGTTCAAGGCTGTCTGCAGGATTGTCGGTTGTACAAATCACCTTGACATTGGAAGCATTGATAAGTCCTCTTGCAGTAAATTCATCTCTTTTGAGCATCTGGTTGCAAGCTTCCCAAATTTCTTCCGCTGTCTTTGGTGATAATATCTTCTCTATTCCAAAATACCTCTTCAGCTCTAGGTGAGTCCAGTGGTACAGAGGGTTTCCAATACATGCTGGCATGGTTTCAGCCCATTTGTCGAACTTCTCCCGGTCACTGGCATCACCTGTGACATACCTTTCCGGTGTCCCGTTGCTTCTCATGGCACGCCATTTGTAATGGTCTCCTCCAAGCCACACCTCTGTAATATTCCTGTAGCTTTTGTTATTTGCAATCTCTGCAGGATTCAAATGACAGTTTCCTTTGGTCACTTTTCCAACAACAGGACCGAAACCCTTTGTATATCCTTCCTGGAATACAGCCCAGCTTGCATCATCAGGTACTTCAGGGTAATTCCGCCCTGTAAGATTAAGCTCCCTTATGGACTTCTGCGCGAACACAGGCTTGACATTGCTGTCCTTCATCAATCTTATTTGACCTGCGGTTGCAAGCCCAATACGGTCTCCAATACCGATTGAGGTGCCGCCTCTCAGGACTTTTACAGAAGCTGTGAAGGCGAATATATTTCTGATAACGCTGCAGTATTCATGAGTCATTCCGCATACCTTTATGGACATTCCCTCCAGTTCCTGCTCATCCCCCTCAAATTGTCCGTATGTTCTGCTTTTACCGCAAACTATGAGTTTTTTCCGTTCAGAGTTTTTGCCATAAATAGTATGCTCACGTCATGGGATTGAATTGAAAAGGGGTACACGCCATATTGGTTAAAGTTTACTTATGCGCATTCCTGCAGCTTTTTGACATCTGTTTCCTTTGAAAGGCAGTTTGATACAAACAATTTCCAGTCCATACTCATCCTCCATTCATGTTTATTTAACAAAACCGCTTTTTATCAGCCCATAGACCGATAGCAGGATTACTGATATAGAATATTTCTTCACCGTCTGGAAGCACATTGAAGCCGTCCTTTAAAACCTCCGGGTTGTACAACTTTGCTGCCTCTTCATAATCCATATACCCGAACCCTGCTCCCTCAATTTCATTCCTTGACATATGACGTACACAATAAGTGACTGAGAATCTGCTGTCGGATGATCCATGAATCAGATGGGCTGCAGCAGACATGTTCTCCTGCAGGTCTAAATTTTCCCTGTATTTTTCCAGTATTCTGTCCCGGCCCCTGTAGCCGTATTTTCTAATGAGGCGGTCTATTGATTCATCCTCTCCGAATTTCCTCACACCCGGAGCAAGTATAATAAGCTGACCGCCATCAGCTATAGCCATTCTGGTCCTGTATACGGCTTTATTTCCAATCCAGGTGCTTTTAAACTCTCTCTCGTCAAGGTTCACAACCACCTTCTCCAGAGGCTTGTCAACAAAGGTAAGGTTCTTATTCTGAGACAGCTCGACAGCCATTTCGAAAAGCTTCCTGCTGCGTCCTATATACAGCCCCTCAAGGTTAATATCTCCCTCTTCTACAGTAGTTACCGTAAGGACATACATCAGTGGAGTATCTTTTAAAAAGTGTTGATCTGCATAGTCAAAAACCTTCCTTACCGCAAAATGGTCTCTTCCCATTGCCTTTTCCATTCCGCACACCGCCCCCAGAAAGTGGGATTTGTTGATTATTTCCTTACCGCCACAGCCTACAAAAATGTTCTTGCTGTAGTTTGCCATCCCCACAACCTCATGCGGCACCACCTGCCCGATGGAGATGATAAGATCATATGAACCTTCCGCAATTCTTTTGTTTACCTCAACTCCTATAGGAAAATCAACTAGGCCTCCGGACACCTCTGATACAAATTCTTTCGGAACCTGACCAATTTTTACGATATCCTGCCTCCATCTGTGAGGTACAATGCTGCCCATTGGTATATCCTCACCAAAAAACTCCTTGCATTCTTCTTCCGTCATTGGGTCATGGGTGCCCAGTGCCGGCATTATATCTACCTCGCAGATATCCTTCAGCATTTTATAGTACAAGGCAGCTATCTTACCTCCGCCAGAGTGCATTCTTGTAATGTCGGGAGGCAGCAGCAGTACCCTTTTCAACCCCTCTTTCCTGTCTTCTACAGATTGAATAAGCGCATCCGCAAGCTCCCTTTCCGATATACCGTCTTTTTTTTTTGCTATAATCACTATCTCCTTCATTTCTTCACCCCTTTTTCAAAAGGGGACACTCGGAAGCATCCCCTTGCATTAAACCCCTGAGTATGCAGAGAATCCTCCGTCTACAGGTATTACCACACCATTTACAAAACCTGCAGCCTTACTGTCCACAAGAAAAAGCAGAGTGCCTAGAAGTTCATGATTCTGACCGAACCTACCCATTGGAGTGTGGTTGATTATTTTATTGGCCCTTTCGGTATAGGATCCGTCAGGATTTATAAGCAGCGCCCTGTTCTGCTCCGAGAGGAAAAATCCCGGAGCAATAGCATTTACCCTTATCCCAACCTTGGAAAAGTGAACCGCAAGCCACTGGGTAAAATTGGATACTGCAGCCTTCGCTCCGCTGTATGCTGGAATCTTAGTCAGTGGCATAAAGGCATTCATTGAAGATATATTGATTATAACGGCATCATTTTTCCCTACCATGTCTCTTGAGAATACCTGTGCAGGTATGAGGGTGCCTGTAAAATTCAGGCTGAAAACATACTCCACGTCAATCGGATTCAAATCAAAAAAGGTTCTTACTCCTTCAATAGCTTCCAGGTCTTCCTTGAAAAGATGCTCCCTAGTGGTTGTACCCTTGGGATGGTTGCCGCCTGCACCGTTGATGAGAATATCGCAGGTTCCTAGTTCCTTATGAATTAACTGCCTGGCACTTATCATTTCATCCTTGTTGAGAACATCCGCGCAAACAGTGATGGCAGTTCCTCCAAAGCCCCTTATCTCTTCTACTACCTTGTCACACTTTTCTTTTGTCCTGCCCATAACGGCTACCTTTGCACCACAATAGGCGAGAGCCTTTGCAAACTCACTGCACAGGACGCCGCTCCCTCCCGTAACAACAGCCACTTTACCCTCAAGATCCACTTTAAATGGCACATTCATATTTTCACCCCTCAAAAATATTAGGGGACAACTTTTTACAGAAGTCCCAGGGATCCATTAAACTATATAAGTCGATGCAGAAGTTGAGCCACCGCGTCCGGTCCAGTTTGTGTGGAAAAATTCTCCCCTTGGCTTGTCAATTCTTTCATAGGTATGTGCACCGAAGTAATCTCTCTGTGCCTGCAGCAGATTGGCCGGAAGCCTTTCGCATCTGTAGCCGTCAAAGTAGCAGAGTGCGGTTGTGAAGGCCGGTACGGGAATTCCGTTTGTCAAGGCAGCAGCACATACCCTCCTCCAGCTTGCCTGCGCAGACACAACATTTTCCTTGAAGAAAGGATCGAGGAGCAGATTTGTAAGCTCCGGATTCCTATCAAAGGCTTCCTTTATCCTTTCCAGCAATACAGACCTTATAATACAGCCGTCTCTCCACATGAGAGCAATTCCTCCGTAATTGAGGTTCCAGCCGTATGTCTTAGCAGCCGCACGCATAAGTGTGTAGCCCTGAGCGTAGGACACAATTTTGGAAGCGTAAAGTGCCTTCATAATATCTTCTATAAAGGCTTTCCTGTCACCCTCAAATTTGGGAGCAGGCCCTGAGAGAACCTTTGATGCAGCAACACGCTCATCCTTAACAGCAGACAGGCATCGGGCAAATACTGCTTCCCCAATTAGTGTAAGGGCAACTCCTTCGTCAAGAGCAGCAACCCCGGTCCATTTCCCTGTTCCCTTCTGGCCTGCAGTATCAAGGATCTTATCAACTATGGGCTGCCCGTCTTCGTCCTTGTAGCCCAGTATGTCTCGGGTAATCTCGATAAGGTAGCTGTCGAGCTCACCTTCATTCCATTCCTTAAATACTTCATGCATTTCATCTGCGGTCATTCCCAGCAGGTCTTTCATAAGATGGTATGCTTCGCAAATAAGCTGCATGTCACCATATTCAATGCCGTTGTGGACCATTTTTACAAAATGTCCTGCTCCACCTTCACCAACCCAGTCGCAGCATGGGCTTCCATCCTCAACCTTGGCGGCAATCGCCTGGAATATGGGTTTAACGTGCTCCCATGCTGCAGAAGATCCGCCGGGCATGATGCTTGGACCCTTCAGAGCGCCTTCTTCACCCCCAGATACACCTGTGCCTATATACAGAAGGCCTTTTTCCTCAACTTGTTTTACGCGACGGATTGTGTCGGGGAAGTGGGAGTTCCCTCCGTCAATTATTATGTCGCCCCAGTCCAGGTATGGAATAAGCATATGAATAAAATCGTCAACGGGCTTTCCCGCTTTTACCATTATCATTATCTTGCGCGGCTTCTTCAGGCTGTCAACAAGCTCCTGCAGTGAATATGTTGCAATGATGTTCAGCCCTTTTGCACGGCCTTCCACAAAGTTTGTTACCTTCTCTGTGCTCCTGTTGTACACAGCTACAGTGAATCCCTTGCTTTCCATGTTCAATACCAAGTTTTCTCCCATGACCGCAAGGCCGATGATACCAATGTCCGCTTTACTCATTCCTATCCCTCCGTTTGATTAATGCACGGGGACACTTCTCTACTTTGGGGTCACCCTTATAGAGAAGTGTCCGCATTTAAATTTTTACCTTCTTACCCTTGCATTACCCTGCCAGATACTCCACACCTGTTCCTCATCTGCCGGTTGTGCATAATCAGTCAGGAAAGTTGTAGCCATAACACCGGTTGCCCACCCGAACTGAATCCACTTTTCCGGATCCCAGCCTCTAAGAATGCCATAGAGCATACCTCCCACGAAGCCATCTCCGCCGCCTATGCGGTCCAGTACAGTAATAGGGCGGGGTTCAGCAACATACCAATTGTCGCCTTCCAGCATGATTGCTCCCCACAGATGATTGTTGGTGTCTATTACCTGTCTTAACGTAGTAGCAAAGACCGAAGCATTTGGGAATGCTTCCTTTACACGTCCAATCATTACCTTGAAGCTATCAATCTTTGAAGACAGGTCCTTACCTCCTTCCTCCGGTCCTTCTATACCAAAGCACAACTGGAAATCCTCTTCATTACCCACCAGGATATCCGCTACCTGTGCTATCTGTATGAATATTTCTTTCAGCTCCTTTTCACGGTTCTTCCAGAAGGATGCTCTATAGTTAAGATCAAAGGATATGAGTGTACCATATTTTTTTGCAGTTCTGGCAAGTTCAAGGCAGAATGCGCCTGTCTCTGGTGAAAGTGCGGCTATAAGCCCGGACATGTGTACAATCTGTACCCCTTTCTTTCCGAAGAGAGTGTCCAGATCAAAATCATTTACACTCAGAAGTCGTCCCACTTCCCCTGCCCTGTCGTTATGTACCCTTGGTCCTCTGGAACCATAGCCGATATCGGCGATATTAAACTGGTGACGGTAGCCCCAGGGACCTCCCTGTGGTATTTCTTTTCCTTCAAAGGCCATATGCCGACTTGCGAGGTTATTTTTAATTATTGCTGCAATGGGGCTGTCTTTAACAAAGTTGGTCAGTACTTTCACAGGAAGGCCAAGGTATGAAGCTATACTTGCAACATTGGTTTCCGCACTGGTCACGTTAAGTATAAAAGTACTGCTGCTGTGAACAGGTGCTGAGTTTTCGGGGATGAGGCGCACTCCCATGCTGGTAGGTACAACCAGGGAATAAGCAAACTCTTTCCTTAACTGGTTCTTCATAACATTACCTCTCTTCTTTTCTTTATTTTACTTTATTTATGTTTAAATATTTAAAACTCTCGCACGGTATCACCTATTATTACAACTTTCTCATCTTGATATTTTTCACATTTGAACATGTTTAAAGCCTTCTTTTTGCCCCCGTCTCCTGCCATGAAATAACCTTTGCAAACCCCGGCCACGACATGTTCATGCAACTGCCTCTCCAGAGCATTGTTAGGTGCAGATGATATTACTGCTGTATCTGAAAATTCTCTTGCCTTTACATTTTACTTTATTGATTTGCAAGTTTCTTGTCTTTTGTTGCTTGTTTTATTGCAAATATTGCTGTACAATAATGTGGGGTGAGGTTATGCAAATATTCAATCAGGCTTTTACAACACGACAGTATATGGTGTCACAAGACTATGAATACTTTCATTGTATTAATAACACCAACATTGAAGTAGAGTACCATAATCATGTTTTCTATGAAATATTTATTCTGCTTTCAGGCAAAGTGACTTATACAATCGAGGGGAAATCTTATAGGCTCAAGCATGGCGATATTGTACTCATAAACAACAACAAGTTTCACAAGCCTGTTATTGACATGACAGAAAAATATGAGAGAATTGTGATATGGGTAAACCCTGATTTTCTTATAAGAAACAGCCTGGGAGGTTCCTCTCTGGACATGTGTTTTGGAGGCATCAACTCAGTTGACAACTGTCTTATACGTCCATCCCCTGAGTCATACAATACAATCATGTCCTCCACTGTCAGGCTGGAGAATGCCTTTAACAGTATAAGCTTCGGGAACAGTATTTTAAGGCATATTTACATTCTGGAGCTGCTGGTAAATATAAACAAGGCTTTTCTTGAGAGCAACCATGAATCTGTAACGCATGACATAATTTGCAATGACAAAATTAACCAGGTGATAGAATATATCAATAATAACCTGAACAAGGATTTATCCCTTGATGCCCTTTCTTCCAGGTTTTTTGTTAGTAAATATCATCTTCTCAGAAAATTCAAAAAGTATACTGGCTATACTTTGCACAGCTATGTTCAGCAAAAGAGGCTTCTTTATTCCAAAAAGCTTATACTTGAAGGAAATAGTGTTGGTACAGTGTGTAACCTGTGTGGTTTTGAAGACTATTCAAACTTCATACGATCCTTCAAAAAAAACTTCGGATTGTCCCCGAAAAAATACTCCAGAAGTCTATAAACTCCCATTCAGCCTTAACTTGACTCCAGGTATCCCAATACAATATGCCTGCCCAATATTATTTATAGCCATAGAAGGAGTAACCTATGCTACCCAGATTTAACCTTATCTGATGAGGCCTTCCGGTATACAGCTGAACCTTTACCATGCTCAGCCTTGCTGTTGGGATAAAACCTTATGCCCAAGTATAGCTTCCTCTCCTCCGCGAAATATTGAATTTACTATTGTGACTGTATGGCTTCTCTGGTCTTTGGTTGGAAGGTAATTTTCAAGCCTGTCTTCTTTTATGGGCTTCCCGTGTACAACCGGCAGATATGAAGGACTGTGACAAATGGAAGAATATACTTTCGGGGACAGTTTATGCAGGAGAAATGTACCTGTTTTTATGTCGTATAAGGCTGTACGGATAGAACCACTGTTTATCCGCTATTTTCAGGAGCAATTCTGAGTTCCATATTTATAGCAGACCTTGGAATGGCTGATATTCCAAGATTAGCCTCCACAGCCTGCTTCACGTCGTCAATACTGCCCAGGGTCATTATGACATTAAATTGTAAATTCAGCTCATTGACTATGTCCCCTACAAGTTTATACAGATAAGAATCCTTGATGTGAGTAATATATTTGGCTCCTGCCAATTCATCAAGGCCTATATACTCACTATTCACAAGTGGACTGTCAGGAGACGCAACCAAAAGCACTTCATCATAGGTGAGTATTTCCGCATCTATCTGATTGTTTCCAGAATACTTGCCACCATTTACCGCAAAGTCTAATTTTAATTGCGGTTGGAGCAATGATAGACAAAGTCTTTTAAGTTTTCAATTTCTTTGATATAATACTTTGTATCAAGCTTCCAGCATGTATTGTGACGCCCTATCTAAAAAGTTGCGTTTTTTGAATGGTTACAATATTCTGCTGGAGTTTTTCATTCGCAATTTTTACCTTTTATTAAAGCTAGCACAACAAGTTAATTTAACCGTCAAGCAATCCAACTACTGGTTCAGAAAGCTGAAGAATCCCATGAATAAATCTGAGCCTGAAAAGCTCAAACAGATTGCAGTGAAGGTTGGGGCTGTTTCATCAAGCAAAGATTCACCGGTTGTGAAAATAGGCTGTGCAGCCATCGGCTTATACCTTGCTTTAACAGACAGCTTTTCACGGAAGTTGCGGAGCAACTACGCAAATCATGCTGAACCTTTAGGAGTGTAATGGCTTCTGGCTATGCCTAATAAGGCTGGAAAACAGGAAGTTTTAATGATTTGTGGTTAGAAAAAATTCCTTTATAAAACTTTCTTCAGCCTTTCAGATACATCCTTTGCAAAACGGCTTATAAAGCCTTCTATATACTCGGTTACATCCAAACCTGGATTCACAATAAGAGGGGTTAAATCCATTCCGTAACTCAGCGAAGTCGTGCTGTCAATGCCGTGAGAGGCAGAATAAGTAGCGTTTGCAAGCCTTCTTCCGGCAGTTGCCAAATCGTAACGCTTACCTCCGCAAATCTGTGAATCGAATACACCAAGCAAAGCAGCAGAAATATTTGGATGAGCACTTACATCAAACAAGACCTTCTCTTCATCGTTCACCCAATCAAGGTTCCTCCATACTTCACAGCCATACAGCTTTTGAGGTCTGTCTGCTTCAGGCAGCGTTCTGATAGCCTTAATAACCTTTGTTACAACACCCACGTGAGTATCATGCTTGTCGGCAAGGTTGTGGGTATAAACTATTTCAGGTTTGGCGTATTGAATGAGCTCCGACAATTCGCTGATAATGGCTCTGTTCTCAGGATCTTTAACCGCCGAGCTGGTATAATCAAGGAGAGCAAGAGCTCCATATTCACCTGTATATGCAGCTTTCTTCTGCTCCAGCTTCCTGACCCGCTGCATTTGCTCGTCTGTATAGCTTGCATACAAATCATCCCTTGGGCTTCCCGCACCATTTGTCACCACAACTCCAAAAAACCAGCAGTCATCTTTGCCGAAGCATCTTAAGATTCCATCCATGGCCATTATCTCTATATCGTCCTGGTGAGCGGCAATAGCCATATGCGTTGTCCTTTTAATACCTTCTGCTTCCGTTTTGTTATCCGGTATAAATATTTCAGCTCCGCTATTTATTAATTTCAAAGGATTTCTCTCCAATCTATAATATTTGTAACTTGGCTTTCAATAATTTACTTGGTTATTGTTACTTTATTAAGCCCTCTTGGCTTGTCAGGATCAAGCCCTTTTGCAAGCGAAAGCTGGCAGGCAAACATTTGTGCAATAACTACATTATAAAATGGTGATATTATATCATTTGAAGCAGCAGGAATAATAAAGGAACAATTCCCCTTTTCCAGCAATTCAGCGCTGTTTGAAACTATTATAAGCTCAGCCTGCGATTGTTTCAGCTTTTCAACCATTTCCCCCGTATCTTTAAATGATGGACCATAAGGAGCATAAATAATTACAGGCGTATCCTTTTCAACCATTGCAAAAGGTCCATGATGAAAGTCTGAAGTTGCAAAAGCCTTTGCCTTTACATATGTTGTCTCCTGTATTTTCAATGCACCTTCAAGGGCTATTGAATAATTTATCCCGCGGGACAAAACAAAGCATTCATTCATGTAACGATACCTTTGCACCTTTTCTTTAATAATATCTGAAATCTCAAGTGCTTTCTCAACATTTTCGGGAACATTATCCAGCTCCATAATCATTGCTTTGTCCTGCGCCCACTTTGCAACTAATTGAGCTAAAAGCATTATCTGTGATGTAAATGTCTTGGTGGCCGCAACGCTTTCTTCCAAACCTGCATTGCACCATAAATGATGTCTGGCCTCAATTGCAAGTGGAGAGTCAACAAAATTCGTTATGCTTACAGTTACAGCACCCTGTTTATTTGCTTCTCTTATTACTTCAAGGACATCGGCAGCTTTGCCAGATTGCGAAATTCCTATAACCAGACTCTTTTCCATATTGAGCTTTTTCCCATAGACGGTAAAAACCGAAGGAGCAGCTAGTGCAACTGGTATACCCAAAACTGTTTCAATAATGTATTTTCCGTAAACCCCTGCATGGTCAGACGTTCCGCGCGCAGCTATAATTATTGAGTAAATTTGCCTTTTTCTAAGGGAATCAACTATTTCAGAAATCAATTGACTGTTATTTTTTATACAGTTTTTAAGAACTGAGGGTTGTTCAAATATTTCTTTCCACATTTTTGTCATACAGATACCCCACCCATTTACATATTTAAGCATAGTAATACAAACCACTAAAATTATATATAACATCAATTTCCAAGCAAGTCAATGTTTATGTGTCAATGATTTGATTTTCTTAATTTGCCTTATTACCTTATCCATAGGTTTACAAGGCTTCGCTTGCCATATTCCACAATGGTTATCGGCAGCATCAAATCAGGCTAAAAATTTCATGCATCTGTAAAAAAACATTTCTTGAGTTGCCAGCAAGCACCGCACATTAAAAATCTGCCGGATCTTTCAAGCCTGCGGCAGATTTAAAAATCAGCTAATTTTTCTTTTAATATGAAAAATTGATTCTACCGCAAAAACCGGTTAACATAATTTTATAATTTGCACATTGAAAACTTCACAAAACTATTGAAAACACTGGATTTCCAGCACGATTTATGGTATAATGTTTAGTAAATACAACCATACTTTACAAATGAAGG
>JAOACY010000016.1 GCA_026417615.1 Clostridia bacterium | reverse complement strand
CAGAAGCTTGCCAAGCTGCTTCTCAGCCTCCTGCAAAAGCGTCCTCTGATGAAACAAATCCCCGCAGGTGTATGCTGTTATGGACAGCTCGGGGAAGACTACAAACTGGACATCGTTTTTATCTGCTTTTTTTATAAGGTTAATTATATTTATTGTATTGTATTCACATTCTGCTACCTTCAACTGCGGAACCGCCGCCGCCACTCTGACAAATCCATGGTTCATAAAACAAAGCCTCTCTATGTATAAACTAATATTAGATTAACACATTTGTATGCTAAAAAAAAGCATCTGTTAGGACAATAATTATCACGGCCAGTATTTCTTAGGCTGTATTTGCCTTCATGAGGAGCCGTGAATTTGACGGTTAGCAATTGAAGGTTAAAGAACAAAAAATCTTAAACCCATTGAAAATGAGTTTTTTTATGTAAATAATCTGTCAAATTTTTAAAAATATTTTGTTGCTTTGAGTATTAAATATCAGGATTTAACATTGATTCGTGCAAAGAATTGCAAGACAAGTCATTAGAGCTTTCATTGAGGTTTCTGAAAATGGGTTGTTGCAATAGAATGAACATCACTTTTTAGTTATAATACACATAACCTCCTTCTGCAAATTTGTTATTTCTTCCTTGTTTGTATCCTCGAAGAGGCCCAGATATGCCCCTGCAGCATTTATAAACTGGCAGAAATCGCAGTTTCCGGCCCTTTCACCGATGCCCCCTATAGTGCAGTCCACAAATTCCGCCCCTGCCTCCGCTGCTGCTATAGAATTTGCCACCGCCATGCCAAGGTCATTGTGTGCATGCATTTCCAAAGGCATTTGGCAATATTGCTTTAAAAAATAAATAGTTTCATACACGCTCCTTCTTAGCATTATGCCTACAGTATCAGCATATCTTATGCGGCTTGCGCCTTCCAAGTGCGCTGCGGCAATTAACTCAACAATATATCCCAAGTCGGCCCGCGATGCATCTTCAAGGCCCACTGTCACTTCAAACCCTTTCTCTCTTGCAAAGCTTATGCATTTTTTCATGTTATCCGTCACCCAGATTCTGTCCCGTCCTAGTTTTGATTTGATCTGAATATCTGAAACCGGCACTGAAATATGAATTATTTCTACGCCACAGTCTATGGAGTGTTTGACATCACTAAGGTTCATCCTGTTCCATCCGGATATTTTGCTTTTTAATCCCATGCTCCTTATTTTGTATATGCTCTTTTTCTCATGCCCGCCCATTGCAGGTATTCCGGCTTCTATCTGATATATTCCCGTTTTGTCAAGAAGGCCTGCAATTTCAAGCTTTTCTTTAATGCCTAATGCGATTCCCGCCTTCTGCTCCCCGTCTCTTAATGTCGTATCAACAATCCGTACAGGCATCTTCTCTCACCTCACCAAGCAACTGCATCAGTTCTGCATCGCAAAGCTCTCTGCATAAGCTTATGCTTTTCTCCCTTATTTTTTCCAAAAACAGTTCAAGCCTCTTATCAGAACAGAATACTCCTAGTTCTTCAAGCTTTCGTGATACGGATTTCCTGCCGGAGTGCTTGCCTATGCAAAGCCTTCTCTCCTGCCCAACCAGTGCCGGGTGGAAAGGCTCATATGTGGCGGGATTTTTTTGAATCCCATCAGCGTGTATGCCTGACTCATATCTGAATATACCCCTGCCTATTACAGGCTTGCTGTCACAAATATTTGCACCGGTAAGAATTAAATACTGACTTGCAAGCTTTGGGAGCAGGCTTAAATTGTATTTCACCCTTTCATTGCCATGCAGCATATATGCGGCAAGTACTTCTTCAAGAGCTGCAAAGCCGTATGGCCTTCCGATTCCCATAAACGACAGGGTAACTGCATCAGCACCATCCATTATTCCCTCAACGGCAAGAGCGGAAGCGCAAAAGAACCTGTTCTCCGGGCATATATCAATTTTAGCGCCGGTTTCACCCCTGACCTTTTCCAATACCTCAAGCCACAAGGAATTGTAAAAATTATTCAATCCCAGCAGCCTCACGCAATTAACTGAAGCTTGTTTATACAAAGGGGTATTTGAGGCTAACCCATTAATGTCACTCGTATTATCCAGCCTTTGCTCAACTGTAATACATAAGCCCATTTTCCCGATGCGCTCGATATTTTTTGCTTCTTTCAAGACATGGGTTCCTGTAACGATGCCTAAGACATTCCGGGTTCTGATGAGATTGATGTCTTCGCCGCACTCGACCCTTAATACAAAATCAATGCCTGCAGGCAGCTTCTCCAGCTTTTTTAAAGCCTGCGCATTTATTTCAAAAAGCCCCACGCCCAATTCCTTCAGACCCCAACAGAATTCAATCAGATCTAGCCTGCCCACCTTTCCAGCACAGTTTACAATCTCCGGTATTGTTCTGTCAATGATTAGTACATTCCCCATGTCAATCACTCTCCTATCCAGATTTTAACCACCAGAAGCATAACAAAGGATATGGCAAACATTATCAGGGAAACGGCTGCAGCCATTGAAACATCCGTCTGCATCAATGTATATACCTGCAGCGGCATTGTCCGTGTTCTTCCTAGGACATTGCCTGCAAAGGTTATTGTGGCTCCGAATTCCCCCATTGCTCTTGTCCATGCCAGAATGAGCCCAGCTGCTATGGGCTTTTTTAGCATTGGAATTATCAGCTTCAAAAATGTCTCGGCCCTTGCAGCGCCCGCCAAATATGCAGCCTCGAAAATTTCCCTGTCCACCGCCCTCACTCCAACTTTAAGAACCTGAATATAAAAGCCCGAGCATACAAAAAATTGCGCAAGCATAACTGCCACAGGTGTAAAAACCATCTCAATACCCAAGCTTCTTAGTGCGCCCCCAATGATACCGTTTCTTCCGAAAGTCAGCAAAAGGCCTATCCCGGCTACCGCCGGAGGAAGCACCATGGGCAGGTTTGAAAGAATTTCCAGGGCTATTGCAGCTGTTTTTCTTTTATTCTCAGTAAGTAAAAACGTAACCGGGGTTCCCATAAGGAAAACCAATAATGTGGTAAACGTAGTCGTTGCTGCACTCAACCACAAGGCTGACATGCTTGATCCGTGCATCAAGGCTTTAAGGGCTTTGTCGCCGCCCGAAGCCTTTAGTATTGATAACAAGGGTGTACATATCAGAAGAAAATACAAAGAACTGAGCACAATAATCAGAATTGAAAAAAGCATTTCCTTATTTAATCCATTATTATTACCAAATGCTGATATATTTCTTTCCGATGCAGTAGTTTTAATTGCTCTAACAACATAATTCTGCAAGATTTTCAACTCCTTACTGCGTTATTTCATTAATAAACATTAATCTGCAATAAACCTGTATTTTTCAAAAAAATTTTTTCCGTCTTTTGATAATATAAAATCATAAAGCTTTCTTACTTCCTTGTCTGAAGCAGATTCTTTAATAATTGCTATGGGATAGACTGCATCAAGCTGCCGGAATACCATGGAATCAACTGTTTCAAGTTTTTCGGAATCAAGCGCCGCAACATCCGTCATATAAACTATGCCTGCGTCAACTTCACCAAAGAGAACCTTGCTCAAAACATCCTTAACATTCAACTCTCTTGTTATAATGTTTTTCTCAATCAAAGCCTTATCTTCCTCGGTTACAGCCCCCTTCTTAACAGCCAGCTCCAGCCCCTTCTCCCAGTAAAAACCTACCGGGACGTTTTTATCTGCAGCCGCAAGCTTAAGCCCCGGTGCGGCAAGGTCTTTAATATCTTTGATATTAAATTTGCTGTTCTTGCTCCTGGCAATTACCAACCGGTTTTTAAGAAAGACCTTATACTCTTGCACAAACCCATTTTTCTTAAGCTGGTCCATCTCATTCAAGCTGGCTGATATAAATATATCTGCCCTTGTACCGCTTTCAATGCTGGCTTTAAGAGCCTGACTTGGGGCAAAGTTCAAGATCAGCTTTACTTCATGGTTCTTTTTATGGTATTCGTCACACAGCTCTGTGAGACTCTCTGTAAGGCTTGCAGCAGAAAATACAATTATTTCCTTCTGTCTTTCTGATGATTTGTGCTTTCCAGCATTACACCCTGGCATTATTACCAACATTACAACCATCAGCATAAATATTTTGTATTTCAATGTGCACTTCACCTCTTGTCAATTTATGGCAAACCTTTTGATTCCGTGATTCGCTTCCGGAGAAGCCTTTGCAGATGCCCTTCCAAAGCCCGGCTGATCGGTCATCGTCCAGGGTCCCGATAGCATCAGCCCTGCACTGCCTGCAGTGGTACATCTGTTTAATATCTGCCTCGCATTTCTTCCTCATTTCATTGAGTTCTCTGCTGCTGGTAAGGGGTATATTTTGAAATGCACTGCCCTCTGCAGGAATCAAAGGCATTATATTGGTCATAAACGCACCGCATGCTTTGACTTTCTTAACTACCTCTTCAATATGGCTGTCATTTACACCCTTAATCATAACTATATTCACTTTGCACAGCACCCCTCTGGAAGCAAGATAACTTAAGCCCTCAAGCTGGTTTTTTATAAGAATTTCCGCCGCCTTAGCCCCCGTGTGCTTTTTGCCCGCATAATTCACCTCTTTGTAAATTCTTGCCCCAATCTCAGGGTCAACGGAGTTAATTGTAACTGTAACATGTGAGACTCCAATTTCAATGATTTCATCTGCAAAACGAGGCAGCATCAATCCATTGGTGGATAAGCAGAATGTAATGTTTGTATCAATTTGTTTGATGAGCTCAATGGATTTTCTCGTTTGAGGGAAATTGGCCAACGCATCTCCAGGGCCTGCAATTCCCACAACAGTCAGATTCGCCACCTTATCTTTTGCATATGCAAATTTCGCCGCTGCCTCCTCGGGTGACAACACTGCACTAGTGACTCCCGGCCTGCTTTCATTCTGGCAATCATATTTTCTGTTACAATAGTTGCAGGAAATATTGCAGGTAGGTGCTACAGGAATATGCATCCGGGCATTTTTAGATGCCAAACTGCTGAAGCATGGATGAATGTTCGTCTTATCCTCATGCTTTTTGGGACTATAGTACCTTTGAAATGTGTTTTCCCTGTATTTTTCATACTTGTTTTCAATCAGTGTATTGGTTATATCATCCAGCAGCTTAAGTGAGCCTCCATAACCGGAGTGCACAAGCCTTTGGCCGCCCATCCTGTCATGAATGGGAAAGCCGGTTCTCACAAGAGGTATGCCTTCTTTTTCAGTTATGAATTTCCCGTCTGAATTTCCGATGAGTATATTGGCTTTTTGCTGAACAGCCAGCTTTTGTATGGTTTCAAAGTCAGTATCTTTCAACACCAACAGTTTTTCGTCAAAATCATTGAAATACCCCATTGCATTGATTAGCGGGAGAATTTGATCGCTATTGGAACCTGTGCTGACCAAAACAGGTTTCACGCCGCTTTCACAGCACAGCTTGCTTATTGCCAGAACCTGTTCCGGCTCACCGTAAATCACAGCTCTCCCCTCGGCATTGTGTTTATGGGAATCAATCATTCCATCAATAAGCCTGCCCCGTTCACTGATATACTTTCCAGGCACAAGCCTTCCGCTTAGTTCTGAAAGCACCTTCATAAAGATATCCGTATATTCTAAGCCTAAAGGTATAGGACATTTAAAAAGGGGTATACCAAACCTTTCCTTAAGGTATGTCCCGGGAGATAAGGAATCGGGTACAGTCAGTCCGAATTCAATCGTAGCCCTTGCCCCCGCCATTTTTCTCAAGTCCTCAAGTTTACTGCCTCCCGACGGGATTCTCCGGTATTCTGTGGAATACGGAGCATCTAATGTTTCAGAAATATCCGGAAGCAGGATATAGTCTATTCCAAAATCCTCAAGTATGGCTTTCAGGTTTCTAATATCCCCGGGACTGACATTCGGGGCAATAACATTCACCCTGTCATTTGGAATTGCCTCAGTTGCAGCAGCTTTCACAATGCTTAATATAGCAGAGTAATAACCCTCAAACTGTGTACCTCCATAACCAGGTGTAGATATTGGAATTATGCAGGCAGCCCCGCAATCCTCTTCCCTGCTGAATTCATTTATGATCCTGTTTATATCCTCTCCGATGGTCTCTGCCAGGCAAGTGGTGCCAACACCAATTACCTCAGGCCTGTAAAGCTTGATTAGATTCCTGAGGCCTTTCTTCAGGTTGCTTTCTCCTCCATAGACAGTCCCTTCTTCATTCAAGGATGATGACGCAATATCAACAGGCTCATTAAAATGCCCAGCCATGTGCCGCCTTATATAAGTGCTGCAGCCCTGTGAACCGTGAAGCATGAACATGCTGCTGCTGATTCCCTTGAATGCTAGTGCAGATCCCATAGGCATACACATTTTGCATGGATTCATATTAAGATTTACTAAATTTCTGTTTTTCATAGATGATGCCTCCTCAACTTCCATACCGGGCTGTTTATGGTCAAATCTACCTCTTTTGCAAAATTCAGTGCTCCTTCAAAACCGCACAAGGGATGCTTTCTCTCATGATTATGATCGCAGAAGGCTATTCCCAGCTTGTAGGCCAGGGGTCTTTCCTTGACCCCGCCTACCAGTATGTCTGCCCCCTTTTCCCTGATAAACTTCTCCAGCTCTGCGGGATTTGAATCGTCAAGAATTACAGTTCCATCCACAGCCATACCCCTTATCACCTCGTATTCCTCAGGTCTTCCCGTCTGGGTTCCTACCATGACGGTAGTCATGCCCAGTTCGGCAAACTGCTTGATGAGGGATATTGCCTTAAAGCCACCGCCCACATAGATTGCCGCACGCTTCCCTTCAAGACGTTTCCGGTAATGCTCTAATTTTGCCTTTACTTTCAGCTCCTCAACAAACACCAGCTCTTTTGCTTTTTCTACAGCATCTTTATTTCCTGTTGCATGTGCAATATTCATCAGTGAAAGTCTGGTATCTTCGATTCCGAAAAAGCTGACCTTTATATAGGGTATTTTGTAAATATCCTCCATCTCTTTAGCCAGGTATGTCATTGAACCCGCACACTGTACAATATTAAGAGATGCTTCAGGAGCCTTCATGATTTCCTCACACCTTGAATCTCCGGTTATTTTCGCTACAATATCTATCCCTATTCTTTTAAGATAGTTGGAAATAATCCAGATTTCCCCTGCAAGATTGAAGTCACCGAGGAAATTCACCCCCGTAAGCTTTTCAGATTGTCGAGGCCAGGTTGTTGAGTTGGTCTCCATCAAATTAAGAAGCGCTCTGCATGCCGCCTTGTAGCCCATGGATTTGTTACCGGCGAAGCCGCTGGACTTAACCGGGATCACCCTCATTCCATATTTCCTTTCAGCTTCCTTGCAGACTGCTTCTACATCGTCTCCGATAACTCCCACAATACAGGTTGAATACACGAAAATGACCTTTGGGGAATACCTTTCGGCTATCTCTCCAATAGCTCCTGCGAGCTTCTTTTCACCGCCGAATATGACATCCTGCTCACGAAGGTCCGTTGAAAAGCTGTTTCTGTAAACCTCAGGACCGCTTGTGAGACTTCCTCGAATATCCCAGGTATAGCTGGCACAGCCAATAGGCCCATGCACTATGTGGTAAGCATCGGTAATGGGATTCAGCACAACCCTTGCGCCGCAATACACACATGCTCTCTGGCTTACCGAGCCCGCTACGCTGTCCTTTTCACATTTTAATCCCAATCCGCCTGCATTTGATTTGCACTGTATAAACTCTTTTCTTTCCTCCAGTATGTCTGTCACTTGACCCTTAGCCATTCCAGCCACCTCCCTTACATTATCAACTCCAGGTCCTCATCAGCCGCATCCCTGTCCTGCCTGTCAAGAAGCGCGTTGCTCATCATCTCAATGATTCTCATTGCTCCCTTGTATCCAACTATTGGTAGATATGAATGGACACTCCTGTCCAGAATAGGGAAACCGATTCTCACAAAGGGCACATCCTCCGCCCTTGCAATATACTTGCCATGGGTGCCGCCCATAAGCAGATCAACCGGTTCTTCCTTCATCCATTGATGCAGCGTGAATAGGTCACCAAGCGCTTTAACTTTGCCGTCAATACCTGCAGCATTAAACATATCCCTTATCTCATTTTCAAAGGACTCCCCGGGGGTACCCGTCAGTACATACTTGGGTGTCATACCCAGGCTTATGGCAAAATCCGTCAGGGCAATGCAAAGGTCAGGGTCTCCGAATATGGCAACCTTTTTGCCGTGATAGTGGTAATGACAGTCCACCATAATATCCACCAGCTGTCCTCTCTCTTCCTCCAGATCTTCAGGTACAGCCATGCCGGTAAGCTTCGATACTGCCATGAGAAATTCATCTGTGGCATTTATGCCTATCGGAGTTTTTAAAACCCTGGCAGGAACCTTGCATTTCTTATCCAGCTCAAAGGCACCATCAGAAGAAGCAAAGCTTCCGAGAGCCAGCGTAGCAAGTGAATTTCCTGCATCGATGATATCCTGGACCTTCGTCCCCCCCTTTGGGTACATATCGAACTTACCGGTCATGGGTGCATCCAGCACGTTGCTGGTATCGGGGAACATTGTGAAAGCCGCGCCCATTGCTTTCATCAGCCTTTTGATTTCTCTCATGTCCCCTGGATTCACAAAGCCGGGAATTACATTAACCTTCCCATTTGGAGTTTTACTGTTAACAGAAAGGTACTTTACCATGCTCCTTACCATATTGGAAAAACCTGTAACATGAGAACCCTGATAGCTTGGAGTATTGGCATGTATTACAAGCTTGCCCTCCGGTATTTGTGATGACATAATGTAGGTTGGTATGTCATCGCCGATTGTTTCAGAAAGGCAGGTGGTGTGTATTGCAATAATGTCAGGATTATAGATTGAAAAAACATTTTTTATTGCAGTTTTAAGGTTCGAGCCTCCCCCAAATACCGCTGCGCCCTCCGTAAAAGAGCTTGTGGATGCCATAACCGGGTCTCTGAAATTCCTGGTGAGAAACTTCCTGTGATAAGCACAGCACCCCTGAGAGCCATGGCTGTGCGGAAGGCACTTGTGAATGCCAAGGGCTGCATACATAGCTCCGACAGGCTGGCAGGTTTTTGCGGGGTTTATTGTTAACGCGCTTCGTTGGATATATTCTTTCGGTGTATAATCTAGCATGTTGCCACTCTCCCTTCAAGTACAGGCTGGGTTTTCCAGGGAGGTACCGCAAGCTTCCATGATGGAGTTGTCAAACCCATAGCAATATCCCTTGCAAAAACCACTGCTCCCTTAAAGCCTGCATAAGGCCCGCTGTAGTCATAGGAATGCAGCTGTTTTGAAAATATCCCAGCCTTATGTGCAATGTACTTGTCTTTTATGCCTGAGCAGAAAATGTCCGGCTTTAATATCTTAAGGAACTCCTCAGTCTCATAATGGTTCAGGTCATCTACCACAATGCTTCCGTCAGGCATCTCTTTGATCATTCCCCCATAATAGTTAAGAGGTATTTCATCCTTAAGCTTCTCATACCTTTCCCTCGAAAGCACCAGTCTGAAATTCTCAGGGTCAGGCTGAACCTCAATGCTTTCAATGTTCTTGCTGTCCCCATCCTCCTTTATGCTGGGAATAACCTCCCTGCCTTCATAATCATCCCTGTGAGCGAATTCATAACCTGCTAGGATGGTTTCAACCCCTAAATCCCGTAAAAGGTGCTGATAGTGATGAGCCCTGGAGCCTCCCACAAACAGGGCTGCAGTTTTACCCGAGCATATTTTCCTGAAGTGTTCAAGCTGGGGTGTTATATCCTCAAGCTCTTCAGCAATTACAGCCTCCGTCCTTGCTGTCAGGTCAGGATCATCAAAATACCTGGCTATATCCCTGAGGCTCTTGATTGTGCTTTTGACACCAATAAAATTGACCTTTATCCAATCCTGACCATATTTCGTCTTCATCATTTCTCCGATATAATTAATGGAGCGGTGACACTGTACGACATTCAACGCAGCCTTGTGAGCATTTGACAGTTCCTCAACTGTACCGTTTCCTGTCATCATGGATACAATTTCATATCCTATTTTCTTTAAAATTCTTTCCAGCTCCCAGCCATCGCCACCGATATTGTACTCTCCCAGGATATTTATAGCATACTTTCCCACCGCCGCATCCCCGGTTCCTATAATATGCCTTATCAGGCCATTGTTTGCAATGTGGTGTCCCCCTGACTGGCTTACACCCTTATAGCCCTCACAGCTGAAGGATATGACCTTTATGCCGTATTCATTTTGAGCCCAGGCTGCTACTGCGTTGATATCATCTCCAATAAGTCCAACCGGACAAGTTGAGCAGATAAATATCGTTTTAGGCTGAAAAATCTGCACTGCTTCAGTCACAGCCTGCCTTAGCTTCTTCTCACCGCCGAATACTATATCCCCTTCCTGCAGGTCTGTAGAAAAACAATAGTTCAAAAAGTTTTTTTCATCACTTTTTTTCTTCCCCTTATTTCTTCTGGTACCCCATGTATAATAGCCGCAGCCTATGGGTCCGTGGGTAATAATCACCGCATCCCTCAAAGGTCCCAGAACAACGCCCTTGCAACCTGCGTAGCAGCAGCCTCTGTTTGTAATAATTCCTGGAATTGTTCTCGTATTGGCTGTTATTGTTTGTGGTTCAGGTATACTGCAGTCATTTACAAGCACATGCTCCTTCCTGTTTTTAAACACTGCTGCAGGATACTTCTCCAGTACCTTGTCTATTTTTTTCTTTATAATTTCATGCTTCAACTTAATCACCCCTTATTTTTCTGCAATTTTCCTCTTTTTCATTTTTCATTCTTATTTTTTTATAGTGCATCCTCTCCTGACTCTCCTGTTCTAACCCTTATTGCGTCAAGCACAGGCAATATGAATATCTTGCCGTCTCCAGGCCTGCCCTTGCTGTTTACGCTGATAATTGTGTCAATTACCTTTTTTGTGTCTTCATCCTTTACAACCACTGACAAAAGTCTTTTAGGTATAAGCCTGTGTCCTTCGGATATTACCTCTGCTGCCTTTGGCGAAGTATACTCGATACCTTCACTGATCATTTGCTCTATGATAGAAAAATCCACCTTCTTTTTACCCCTTCCCTGTACCTTTCTGCAGTTGATTGCAGGAAATCCCTCAGACAACAGGGACTCCTTGGTTTTATTGATCATATCCATCCTTATGACCGCCATTACTTCCTTCATAAAAAACACCCTTTCCTCAAAGCCCTGATGTACCAGAGCTGATTGTATAGACCTCGTCAACAGGACTTACAAATATCTTGCCGTCACCAAAAGCTCCCTTTAAGCCTGTTTTTGCATTTTTCATGATAATCTTGATGACATCCTCCTTATCTTCATCCTTTACTACCATCATAAGCATTTCCTTGGGAATCTCATCATAGAAAACATCCCCGACCTTTACGCCGCGTTGTTTGCCGCGTCCCATAACGTCCATTTTGGTTACTGCAGGAAAACCTGCATCGCTCAATTCCGAAAGTACTGCGCCAACTCTTTCAGGCCTAATTATTGCTCTAATCATCAACATAACGTATTCCCCTTTCTTTAACATTCCGTTTAATATGATACTGTCCTTACACATCAAGGATGCCGTGTTCCATAAGTATTGCTTCCAGACGCTCCTGGGGCATTGGCTTCGGTATAACAAACATCTCATTGCTGTCAACTGCTCTTGCCAGTCCTCTGTAGGCATCAGCCTGAGTTGCCGAAGGATCATAATCAATCACAGTTTTTCTGTTGATCTCGGCCCTCTGAACCATATTGTCCCTTGGCACAAAGTAGATCAATTGGCTTCCCAATTCTTTAGCGAACGCTTCCAGAAGCTCCTTTTCTCCGTCAACCTTTCTGCTGTTGCAGATAATGCCACCCAGGCGGGTTCCTCCGGTATTTGCATATTTCTGAATACCTTTGCAGATGTTGTTTGCTGCATACAGAGCCATCATCTCCCCGCTGGCTACAATGTAAATCTCCTGAGCCTTGCCTTCCCTGATGGGCATTGCAAAACCACCACATACAACATCGCCCAAAACATCGTAGAAAACATAATCAAGGTCATCCGTGTAAGCCCCCAGCTGCTCAAGCATGTTGATGGAAGTAATAATCCCTCTGCCCGCACAGCCGACGCCGGGCTCAGGCCCTCCTGATTCAACGCACCTGATTCCGAACACACCCCTTTTCATTATTTTCTCAAGCTCTACTTCCTCGCCTTCCTCGCGAAGTGTATCCAAAACACTCTTTTGCGCCAGGCCTCCAAGGATAAGCCTTGTTGAATCCGCCTTGGGGTCGCACCCTACAATCATAATTTTCTTTCCCATTTCCCCAAGTCCCGCTGTGAGATTCTGGGTGGTTGTGGATTTTCCTATTCCACCTTTTCCGTAAATCGCTACCTGTCTCATAAATAACCCTCCTGTTTAATTATGTTAGTGTAAAGTAAATTACACTTGGTTTATATTGAAGTATGCTATTTGCAAGAAGTTCAGAGTTTTTTGATATAAAAAAACAATGACCCCCTCTTTTCTGGTATAATTGAATGGCCAAAAACAAAAATCCGAAAGGAAA